>NZ_CP049715.1:1800000-2100000 GCF_011082725.1 Apibacter sp. B3706
TATTGCTCCTGATGTGTCTTCTACTCTGCCAATCTCTACTCCTTTGCTGTCTTGGAAAATTATTCGCATATCTTGTAAGAAGCTTTTTATTCTTGCTTCTTCTCCATTGGATGATAACATTGGATAAATCGAACTCCATAAATCTACTCGGGTTTTAATGCCTTGCGGTTCGTATTCACAAATGATCGGTTCGTCTTTTGCTACTTTTAAATATGGATATACGTAGAGTTTTACTTTCGATACTTCATCACAATAATTGCCTTCTTCGTCTTTTACTCTTACATAGATTTCATCTACTAGGTATAATCCTTCTTTATATAATTCTCTATTGGTATAGTTACTTATTTCAGGTTCGGTCAGGTGTGTATATATCCCTTTTGCTTCATTTTTAAAGGCTTCTTTGGCATCTGATTCATTTCTGTAATAACGATAATTGCTTGTCGGATAATTGCCCAGTAATTGTTCTGATTCATGTAGATTAAATATTTCTTTTGAATCGTCTTGGGAATCATCGCATTTTATTGATAAGCGTACTTCTTTGGGGATCGGTACATGGTTGGGATTTTTCTTAAACCATACTTCATTTATGCCTATACAACCACTCTCTTGGTTTAGTACTCGTACGTATAACGGGTTCAGGAAGTCCACAGTAAAGTACGTTTGTTTGTCTATCGGAATTATCATCGGATCATTTACTGCTAAGGCTTCGGACTGAGTGCGGTAATAGGTAATTTCTTGTTTCGCTGACGGGGCAATTACCAGATTATCTAAATCTTTTAGTAATACGTCATTATATTCTCCGTCTAAGTCTTCATCACACAGGGTATAGGTTACCTTATTGGGACGTGGCGTTTCTTTTTGGGTGATTATAATCGTTCCTTCATTTCCACAGCCGTTCTCTTTGTTTTCGAATTTGACTTTTATTTCTACTTTGTTTTCTCCTACAGGGGGTTCGTAATCGGTTAAAGCATTAGGTATTGCTCCTGATGTGTCTTCTACTCTGCCAATCTCTACTCCTTTGCTGTCTTGGAAAATTATTCGCATATCTTGTAAGAAGCTTTTTATTCTTGCTTCTTCTCCATTGGATGATAACATTGGATAAATCGAACTCCATAAATCTACTCGGGTTTTAATGCCTTGCGGTTCGTATTCACAAATGATCGGTTCGTCTTTTGCTACTTTTAAATATGGATATACGTAGAGTTTTACTTTCGATACTTCATCACAATAATTGCCTTCTTCGTCTTTTACTCTTACATAGATTTCATCTACTAGGTATAATCCTTCTTTATATAATTCTCTATTGGTATAGTTACTTATTTCAGGTTCGGTCAGGTGTGTATATATCCCTTTTGCTTCATTTTTAAAGGCTTCTTTGGCATCTGATTCATTTCTGTAATAACGATAATTGCTTGTCGGATAATTGCCCAGTAATTGTTCTGATTCATGTAGATTAAATATTTCTTTTGAATCGTCTTGGGAATCATCGCATTTTATTGATAAGCGTACTTCTTTGGGGATCGGTACATGGTTGGGATTTTTCTTAAACCATACTTCATTTATGCCTATACAACCACTCTCTTGGTTTAGTACTCGTACGTATAACGGGTTCAGGAAGTCCACAGTAAAGTACGTTTGTTTGTCTATCGGAATTATCGTCGGATCATTTACTGCTAAGGCTTCGGACTGAGTGCGGTAATAGGTAATTTCTTGTTTCGCTGACGGGGTAATTACCAGGTTATCTAAATCTTTTAGTAATACGTCATTATACTCTCCGTCTAAGTCTTCATCACACAGGGTATAGGTTACCTTATTGGGACGTGGTGTTTCTTTTTGGGTGATTATAATCGTTCCTTCATTTCCACATCCGTTCTCTTTGTTTTCAAATTTGACTTTTATTTCTACTTTGTTTTCTCCTACAGGGGGTTCGTAATCGGTTAAAGCATTAGGTATTTGACCTGATGTGTCTTCTACTCTGCCAATCTCTACTCCTTTGCTGTCTTGGAAAATTATTCGCATATCTTGTAAGAAGCTTTTTATTCTTGCTTCTTCTCCATTGGATGATAACATTGGATAAATCGAACTCCATAAATCTACTCGGGTTTTACTGCCTTGCGGTTCGTATTCACAGATGATCGGTTCGTCTTTTGCTACTTTTAAATATGGATATACATAGAGTTTTACTTTCGATACTTCATCACAATAGTTGCCTTCTTCGTCTTTTACTCTTACATAAATTTCATCTACTAGGTATAATCCTTCTTTATATAATTCTCTATTGGTATAGTTACTTATTTCCGGTTCGGTCAGGTGTGTATAAATCCCTTTTGCTTCATTTTTAAAGGCTTCTTTGGCATCTGATTCATTTCTGTAATAACGATAATTGCTTGTCGGATAATTGCCCAGTAATTGTTCTGATTCATGTAGATTAAATATTTCTTTTGAATCGTCTTGGGAATCATCGCATTTTATTGATAAGCGTACTTCTTTTGGGATCGGTACATGGTTGGGATTTTTCTTAAACCATACTTCATTTATGCCTATACAACCACTCTCTTGGTTTAGTACTCGTACGTATAACGGATTCAAAAAGTCTACAGTAAAGTACGTTTGTTTGTCTATCGGAATTATAGTCGGATCATTTACTGCTAAGGCTTCGGACTGAGTGCGGTAATACGTAATTTCGAGTTTCGCTGCCGGGGCAATTATCAGATTATCTAAATCTTTTAGTAATACGTCATTATATTCTCCGTCTAAGTCTTCATCACACAGGGTATAGGTTACCTTATTGGGACGTGGCGTTTCTTTTTGGGTGATTATAATCGTTCCTTCATTTCCACATCCATTCTCTTTGTTTTCGAATTTGACTTTTATTTCTACTTTGTTTTCTCCTACAGGGGGTTCGTAATCGGTTAAAGCATTAGGTATTTGACCTGATGTGTCTTCTACTCTGCCAATCTCTACTCCTTTGCTGTCTTGGTAGATAATTCGTAAAGAATTGAACATTCTATTTAAACGTGTTGGATCAGGAATGCCATTTGATTCAAGCATTGACCGGGATAATTCCCAAAGATTAATTTTTGATTTTGTAGCATCCGGTTCGTATTCGCAAATATCAACGGATTGATTTTCTACTTTTATATAAGGATATACTTTTATTTTAATCTTTGCTATACTATCGCATTGAATTCCTTTGCTATCCTTTACTCTGACAAATACTTCATCAAATGTATAAAATCCATCTGTAGTTATCACTCCGGTTTGGTAAGCATTTGGATTTGCAACAGCATTACTGATCTCTCCTTTTCGTGCTTGATTTTCATCTTTATAATATTCAAATTGAACATCGGAAGAACTACTAATCCGGTTAGAAACAGAAGTTAGGTCAACGAAGGATTTATCCTGACCGTCCATACATCCTATTATTTCAACTTCCTGTTTATCCAGCGATAGGCGTGGATTTACATTTACCGAAATAGCAGTAATGGTCGGACAAGTTTTATCTTTTTTATCTATTCTGACATATATTGTATAAAAGGGATTGTCTGGAGGAACACTGGTAAATTCATTATGTTTGATGGTAAAGTTTACAGGCGATACCTCATTCTTATGTTCTTCTGCATCTTGTTTCGTTCTATAGTAAGTAAAATCATATTCCGAATTGATAAAGGACAAAGATTCTCCGGTAATAATATTAGTTTTGTAATCATCTAAATTGCTGATTACATACTTGCCGTCTATGGTTCCATCGGTTTCATCACAAATATCTATAAAGTGTACATTGGCTTTAGGAACTAAAGAAATTAAAAATTCTACTTTACGGATAATTAAACACCCTGTTTTATGGTAAATAAACTTAACCCAAACTTCATCTCCTCCTGAAACTTCATATTCTTCTAAATTTGCCTCAGGTATATCTATCCCATAAATTGCGTTGTACTTACTTGCATGATAGGAAACAGTAAAATCACTCAATGTATATGAACTTCCAATCATTTGAGATGGATAATCCTTTAAGTTAACTTTTACCTTTTTTTCTTCATTACATAATAAGGTAGCAAAATGATTTACCTCTAATTCAGGATATGCTTCAACTTCTATAGGGGCAATTGAAAAACAGTTACTTTTTATATTTCTTACTCTAACCCAAAAAGTGGTTGGAAATCGGGTAACCGAAGCACTCCCCCAAATACGATTTTGATTTTTAAGTGCATCATCCTCGCTAGTAAAATAAATAAATTCAAAATCCTTACTATTTATGTTGGAATCAAGAAAAAGGCTATTATAATTTCCCAATTGAATATTTTCATAGATGCTGTCTTGATCATTTTTTGTGTTATTATTGCATATGGTAACACTTACATTTTGCTTTAAAATGGGAGATTCAATTAATGAAAAATTTAACATAAAATAATCAGAACAATCTTTGGTTTTAATCTTTACCCAAATTTTTGTGGAGTTGGTTACATCAAATTCACTAACCGGATTAGTCCCATTTTTTGCATCATTTTCTGTTACATAATATTCATAATCCATTTGATTCGTCAACTTTGAATTATTGGATATAAGTGGGGCCGTTACCAGTTGATATAAATTTGATGAATTGATTTTTTCTGTTCCGTTATTTCCAAAATCACATATATAGATGTTTGGATTACTAACTGTCGGTACAGGAATTAAGTTTATTGTAACTCGAATAATCTTAAAACACTTAGTTACCGGATCCTCCACTCTCATGCATATCTCATTATTGGTAATATTTGTTGTCGTATTTACCAGATACTTTATTGGAGTATTGCTATTCGTATACGTTCCTAACAATTCACCGGGAGCATCTATTTCATATTCCGCATCGTATATCAACCGATAAAATTGAATGGTTGTCCCTTTTGAATCAAGTATGATTTTAGACAAATCTACTTCTTCTTTATAGTCATCCCCTATGTCACAAATCTCTAAGTCTGTATATTCAGGCAATTGTACGGAGGGCACTAAATTAAATTTAATCTCTACAATAATGGGACATTGGTTTTTAAATTCTAATTTGACAAATGCCGAAAAAATTCCTTGTCCAATTTGAAATTTAGCAGGATTTGTAATCGTTGCTTTACCCCCGTCGTGTGCTTCATTTTTGGTTTTATAATACCTTAAATTTTTTATATCTTTTATAGGAGTTTTTAAACTTGATAACTGATCTTGAGTAAGAAGTTCTTCCAGCTTGTTTGGATCAGTCTTTTTAGAACCTTTTATAAATTCTAATATATTAACAACCTCAATTCCATCATCATTAAAATCACAAATAGTATGCGGACCCAATACTTTTTCTTCAATTGTTATCAAATTGAATTTCAAATCATAAGCATAGCTGCATCGATTATATCGGACTGCAGGATATATTATTTTTGGATTTTCAGCCGAAGTTAGATCAAAACTCTTTTTAATCATTCCTTTTTCATGTTTAGGATCTGCCAAATACATATCCCGATCGTGCTGATTGTCAAAAAATACAATTTTATCATCTGAATCATTTCCAAAGGATGGATGTGAATATGAATAAGTATAAAGATCTTTAAGTAAATCTTCGTAATCTTTTAAGTATATTTTCTCGACACGATCATTGTATGTGTCGCATATATCAAATTCCCTCTTATATAATGTTTGATTTTTAGATACGAAGATAGTTATTGAGCTTACTGCTATAATTCCGCTTTTTTTAATCTTATATTTTAAATAAATAGTTGGTTTAGCCGGTGCCTCTACACTATAGATATAGCCGGGTGATGATTCCTTTAATTTAAGTTTATCCGTACATGCCAAATCTTTATAAAAACCTTCAATCTCAATATCTTGAGGAGTTAATGAAGTACCGGACAAAAAGTTAGGAAGATACGATTCTAAATTTACTTCTTCAGTATCATTGGCATTACATATAGTTGGATAAGGCAATCCATCTCCGATGCCGCCGCCACCGCCGCCGCCGCTATCGCTACAATCTCCGATGGCTCTTAAAACCAATTTTGTTTTTACTTCTCCACAAAAATCCGGATGAGTCGCTTTGATGTAAATAGTGTTATTTAATCTCAACATACAATTATCCGGATTTACAATTTCGTTGCTGTAATAGGAATCTTTATAGTATTTCCATTTTACGGTAGTATGTGAAGGATTGATCGGAGAATTTGTTAGTAAGTTAGAGTTATATTTAGTTAGATCCAACATCACGGATTGACCTTCTCTAACATTGCAAATTTCAGCTAAATACTCTTCTAACTCTAATTTTTTAACCAATTTTACAGTAAATGCGATTAAGGTATAACACGACTTATCCCTTATGGATTTATTCCATGCTTTAAGGTAAAACTTTACGCTATCATCGTCAGTTCCTGATAAATCAATCGGGTAATTACGTATAACAACATCGGGCAATTCTCTCATCTGATCATCCAGTATTATATACTCTGTAGTCCGTTTATTTATTCCGTAATTAAAATTATTCAGGTTCACATTCTCTATGTCGTCATTTCCTTCATCGCAAACAATGAATTGCTGGTTATCTTTTAAATCAGGCCTCTTATTTAATTTAAGATTTATCTCTGTAGAAACAAAACAAACTCCGCTTTTCAATACTTTTACATAGACCGTCATATCATCAGAAAAAGTAAAGGATTTTGCTTCTTCATCTGAAATCTGATTAGTTAAATTTTTATACCTGTAATAGGTAAATTTTAAAGTTGGATCCGGGTTTATCAGTTGCTGATATGAGGTTAAATCAACTGTATAACTTTCTCCTTTATTAATACAAAAAGGTGGGGGTGATTGTTTTACTGCCGTAGGATATTCTTTGCTAAACTTCACCTGTAGGGTATCCGTAAGTGAAAAACTATTACATCCATTATAAGTAACCTTTGCTATAAAGTAATTGTTGGTGGTGGATTTGACTACCCAAGTATCACCCCAATTACTTGGACTTGAAGAATTTCCTTCATACCAAGTAACAGAAATATCCGTATTTCCATTCGGTGTAAATCTCCATGCTTCTTTTTTTGCTTCCCAATCTCCCCTATTTCTTCCCGGGGGAGAAACTCCAATGTATCCATTGGAATTGATGATCCCTATTAAAGCGTTTTTATCTTTAGTGGTCCTGGGGTTTTTACTTTTATTTCCAACATATATATCTATGATATTAAAAGTTTCATACAAAACAATTTGTGAAGATGAATAAATCCGATCCGGTCCGTATTGTTTTAAATTATCAAAATTAATAATGAATTTTCTATAGGGAGCTTTCCCTTCATAAGCAACTTTTACCTTGCTCGGTGTGGTATTATTCATGTCGTGATAAACACCAAATATTGAATTTTTAGGTAATCCGGAATTTGGATTATTACCTGAAATAATATACGGGCATTCTTTATTTTTTTGCGACAGGTCAAAGCTGACTACTCCATTATCACTGACAATAATTTGATTATAACTTTTTCCATAAAAACAAAAATTAAAACCTATATCGATGATATCGTTACCAAAAACATCATCGTTTTTACCATTGGAGTTACCGGTTGATACCGGAGTACCCTTGGTAAAATCTACATTTGAAGGATATTGAATGGAAGAAACTTCATATTTATTGGTTTGTTTGATTATAGGATAATCTACACTTAGTTTAATGTTTTTATTTCTAAAAAACTTATAATCACAGTCAACATACACAGTATCTGAATTTCCATTATGATCTTTGATCGAGATCTTGGGTTCTTTAAAATCCTGTGAAAAAATTTTACCAATAAAAAATATTAAAATAACGAACGAATAAAGGTTTTTCATTTTTTAATTTTATTTATATTATTTAACTAAATAATACCCTATTAAATCAGATTTTATGATAAATACGGATAATGAATGGATAAAGATATTAATTCTTATTTTTTTTTACTACTATTAGAGCAATAATTATATAATTTAAAAGTTTTGAAGTGTTTTATATTTATATATACTTTTTATTTTATGTGATAAAAATATAGTATATGTATTTTAAAAAATTAAAATAATTATATAATCTATAATAGAACCTATATTTTTATCCAAAGATCTTTTATTAACCTTTTAATCAATTTAATCAATCATAGATAATTGTATTCTCTTTCGTTCCTTATCTATATCGATTATTTTTACTTCTACATGTTGATGAAGATGCACGACTGTGCTAATGTCTGTTATGAAATCATTGCATACTTTAGAAAGATGAACTAATCCATTCTCTTTAATTCCTATATCTACAAAACAACCGAAATTAGTGATATTATTGATTATTCCGGGAACTTTCATTCCAGGTTTTAAATCATCGATGGTTTTTAAAGAAGGATCGAAAGTAAACATTTTTACTTGTGTTCTTGGGTCTAGACCGGGTTTTTCCAATTCTTTACAAATATCTTCCAAAGTTAAAATCCCTACTTCTTCGTTTACGTAATTGTTTAAATTTATTTTTTGAATTAGTTCTTTATTTCGGATTAAATCTCCCAATTTTACTCCTAAATCTTTCGCCATTTTCATAACTAGTGAATAGCTTTCGGGATGAACAGCGGAATTGTCTAAAGGATTTTCAGATGTCGGAATTCTTAAGAATCCGGATGCTTGTTGAAATACTTTTTCACCAAGTCTGGGAACTTTTTTCAGATCTTGTCTGGTTGAAAATGCTCCCATTTCCGAACGGTACTGAACAATATTTTCTGCCATCTTTTCTCCTATCCCCGAAACATAAGACAATAAGGATTTACTGGCTGTATTAAGGTTAACCCCTACACTGTTTACGCAAGATATAACAACTGCATCCAGTTCTTTTTTCAATAATGATTGATCTACATCGTGTTGATATTGTCCCACTCCTATGGCTTTAGGTTCTATTTTTACCAATTCGGCAAGTGGATCTGACAACCTTCTTCCTATGGAAACTGCTCCTCTTACCGTAACGTCATAGGATGGAAATTCTTCCCGAGCCAATTTAGATGCAGAATATACGGACGCCCCGGCTTCATTTACTACAAAAACTTTTAGGGTACGATCAAAAGCTATGGATTGTATTAATCGTTCTGTTTCTCGGGAGGCTGTACCATTACCTATGGATATGGCTTCAATTTTATAGGCATTAATTAAAGATTTAATTTTTTTTATTGATTCTTTGGTTTCTTTTTGGGGAGGATGAGGATATATGGTATCATTGTGTAATAAATTACCATTTTCATCTAAACAAACCAACTTACAACCTGATTTATATCCGGGATCAATTGCCAGTATCCTTTTTTCCCCCAAAGGAGATTGCAGTAATAATTGTTTTAAATTGGATGAAAACACTTGAATGGCTATTTGGTCGGCTGACTCTTTGGCTTTCTGGAAAACTTCATTACTTAGCGCCGGTTCTAATAAGCGTGAAAAAGAATCTTTTATTGCTAAAAGTAGTTGATCTTTAATTATTTTTTCATGAGTTTTAATTATATATTTGCTTATTATATGTAAGGCTTCCTCTGAGTCAACTTTAACTTTAACGCGTAGAATTCCTTCCTTTTCCCCTCGTAAGATTGCTAAAAACCGATGTGATGGCGAACGTTTTAAATTTTCAGAAAATTCAAAATAATTTGAAAATTTTTGTGCTTCTTTTTCCTCCTCTTTTCCTTTAATCAGCTTAGATTCCAATACGGCATTTTGTTGAAAAAAACGTCTTAAATTTGAACGTACATAATTATTTTCGTTAATCCATTCCGCAATAATATATCCGGCACCTTGAAGAGCATCATCTACTGACAATACCTCATCTGAGGTGTATTTTGAAGCTAATAGGGTTAAATCTGAAATCGGTTTTTGCGCCATTAAGATTTTTGCTAAAGGTTCTAAACCGTTTTCAATTGCAACAGACGCCTTTGTTTTTCTTTTCTTTTTATAGGGTAAGTAATAATCTTCTAAAAGAGTAAGTTCGAAACAATTTTCTATTTTTTTCTTAAATTCTTCGGTTAATGCTCCTTGTTCGTCAATACTTTTTAAAATAAATTCCTTACGTTTTTGAATTTCTTCAAAATCTGTTTTTAACTTAGATATATTGAATAATTGAACTTCATCCAGATTTCCGGTCATTTCCTTTCTATAACGGGCAATAAAGGGTATGGTATGATCTTCGTTTAATAATTTTACCGTATTTTCTATGCTTTTTTGAGAGATATCAATTCGTTTCTGAATGAAGGAAATCATATTTATAGTAATTATTTTATATTTAAGTAGTGTAGGTTCGTTTTTTATTTTATAAAAATAGGTAATATAAATTAATTGTCGAATCAAAAATAACTTGCTTTCAAAATAAATTATAATTTATATTAATAGCATTCCAATTAAATTTTATCTTTACCATCTGATCTTTATAAATTTTGTTTAATGACTTTAAAAAGTCTTCTTCTTACTCTTAAACCCTTATTTTTGTTGTAATAAAAGCAAATGTCTATTATAAAATAGAGTCTTATATTATTAAAACTTATATTTTTGTATATCTATTAATACCCATGACAAACTTAATACAAAAGTATTTTCCGGAGATAACTGAAAAACAATTGCATAGTTTCGAAAAACTCCCTGATTTGTATTCAAATTGGAATGAAAAAATCAATGTTATATCAAGGAAAGATATAGATTCTTTACTTGAAAAACATGTCCTTCATTCTTTGGGAATAGCAAAAGTAATGCAGTTCGCTCCTTCGACCAAAGTTTTGGATATTGGTACAGGTGGCGGATTTCCGGGGATACCTTTAGCTATACTTTTTCCGGAATCTCAATTTACTTTGGCCGACTCCATTGGAAAAAAAATTAGGGTTGTTAATGAAATTGCACAAGAATTACAGTTAGAAAATGTCATTGGTATTCATACACGAGCCGAAAAAATTAAAGAGAAATTTGATTTTGTAGTAAGCCGAGCGGTTACCCAAATGCCTGTTTTTATGTCTTGGGTTAAAGGAAAATTTACATCTAAGAATATCAATAGTTTACAAAATGGCGTTTTATATTTAAAAGGAGGAGATCTAACTGAAGAATTGAAAAATTTTCCCGAGGCTACACTCTATGAGTTAAAAGATTATTTTGAAGAGGAATTTTTTAAAACTAAAAAAGTCGTTTATATTAAAAATATGCACTAAAGTTATGCGAAAAAAAATCCAATGGCTTATCCCATTATTAGGAGCAAATTTATTTGTGAATGCTCAATTATCTGAAATTTATTATAACAATTACCAGATAAGCAACGCAAAGGAATTATATGAAAATGAAGCCTATAGAGGAACTCAATATATAATTAATGATTTAATTAACTTTTCTAATCTGAGATCTTATCAATTGGAAATTGCCAATTTTTACGATGCTCTGATAAGCCTCATCTTACAAGATGAAGAAGCAGAAAAGAAATTTGATGCTTTTACCAATAAATATCCGCAAAGCGTATTAACTGAAAGAGCTCACCTCCAATTGGGAAATTACTATTTAATACATCAGGATTATTTTCGCGCAGCAGAAGAACTCTCTAAAGTAGCTATAGATAAACTTCCTCCTAATAAAAGAGCCAATCAATACATCAAACTCGGGTATGCTCAATTTATGAATCAGGATTTTGAAAATGCTGAAAAAAACTTGGAAAAAGGATCCTATAGCAACCAATACAAAAATCAAATAGACTTTTTGTTAGGTCATATAGCTTATGCTAACGGTGAGCATATTGAAGCTAAGAAAAAATTCACATCCTTATTAAATCAACCGGAATTTACCGAAAAAATCAAGCCTTATATGGTTCAGATTTATTTTAATGACGGTGAATATGATTCTGCCATATCAACCGGTAAAACTTTATTAGCTTCTAATCAATATCCTGAGTTAAAAAACGAGATAATAAAAATTATAGGAGAAAGCTATTTCAAATTAAAAAAGTATGCCGAAGCCGAACCCTATCTTTCATCTTATATAAAAAATAGTGCTTCTCCAACTTTGAGCGATTATTATCAAATGGGATATGTTTTGTATCAAGCCAAAAAATATGAAGAAGCAGTTACTTATTTTAATAAAATAACTGTTGGAGATATTTCTCCCATTTCGCAAAATGCATATTACCAATTGGGAAATTCATACCTGAAAACAAATAAAAAGAAAGAAGCTTTAACGGCTTTCAAAGCTGCTTCTGAAATGGATTTTGACAAAAAAATTCAAGAAAATGCCTATTTAAATTATGCGAAATTGAGCTATGAAGTAGGTAATCCTTATAAGCCTGTTTCCAAAGTTTTAAATACCTATTTAAAAAGATATCCTGCTTCCAAGCATCAATCGGAAATCAATGAATTGTTGGTTAAATCATATATTAATTCCGGAAATTTCTCAGAAGCCTCTCAACTTCTATCTTCCATACCCAATAAATCTTCGGAGTTGAAACTTAAAGAGCAAGAAGTTGCTTATGCCTACGGAGTACAATTATACAATCAGGGCAAAATAGAATCGGCTTCTCAAGAATTCGAAAAAGCCATACTTTTAAAAAATAATTCTCAATTTTATGCTCGTTCACTCTATTGGTATAGCGATTGTCAATACCAATTAGGAAATTATCAAAATGCTATTGATAAATTACAACTTTTGCAAAATTCCGGAATTACCATACCGGAAAGTTCGCAAGTGATGTATCAAAAAGGATATTCTTATTTAAAATTGAAGAATTTCGATTTGGCAGCAGTTTCATTTCAAGAATATCTTAAAAATCCAAAGCAAGAATTTAAAGCAGATGCAGAATTACGTCTTGCCGATGCATTATTAGGCAGCAATCAGCTTAACCAAGCAATTCAAATGTATGATCAAGCGTATACCTCTTCTATCGAAGACAGAGAATATTCTCAATATCAAAAAGCTATTGTATATGGTCTGCAAAAAGATTATAAAAATAAAATTGTTGAACTTGAAAAGTTCATTAAAGCATATCCAAAATCGGAAAAAATTAACGATGCTTATTTTGAATTAGGTACAGCGTACGCTGAAACTGAAAATTACCAGAATTCTAATAATTATTTTCAGAAAGTTATCAGTTCTTCCAAAAATAATGACTTAGTGGTTATGTCATATCTCGGTATTGCTGATAATTTGACCAGTTTAAAAGAATATCAAAAAGCTATTGTAAATTATGGAACTATTGCCGATAATTATCCTAAAACCGATTATGCCCTCCAAGCTATTACCGGAGCTAAAACTGCATTTATTGAAAGCGGTAAAGAAAATGAATATATTGACTGGGCATATAGAAAAGGCTATAATATGGACCGTGCGGAAGCTGAAGAATTATCTTTTATGTCTGCTCAAAAGAAATTTTTATCTAAAGATTACTCTGCAGCCTCTCAAGAATTTGCGACTTTTTTAACTAAGTTTCCAACTACAAATCGTAAAATAACCTCTCTCTATTATTTAGGAGAAAGTTATTTTCAGCTAACTAATTATAATCAAGCGTTAGAGGCATTAAAAGAAGTTTCAGAATCATCCAATGAATTCCAGGAAGATGCTTTGGTTAGACTTTCTCAAATTTATATAAAACAAGAAAAAGACGAAGCTGCTCAAAATTCACTAGAATCTTTGTATAAAATTACTTCCAATCAGAACTATAAATCTTTCGCCGAATTAGAATTGATGTATATCTATT
This sequence comes from Apibacter sp. B3706, assembly GCF_011082725.1. Lineage (NCBI taxonomy): Bacteria > Pseudomonadati > Bacteroidota > Flavobacteriia > Flavobacteriales > Weeksellaceae > Apibacter > Apibacter sp. B3706. The sequence continues at coordinate 1,813,691 of NZ_CP049715.1, forward strand.
CCGATCATAAAGAATATACTAAGGCTAATGAAATGGCTATAAAAGTAATGAATAATTCCAAAAATCCTTCTACTGTAAAAGAACAAGCCACTTTGATAAAAGCACGCAGTTTATACAATTCGGGAAAAATAAATGACGCAAAATCAGTATTTACAACTCTTGAACAATCTAAAAACAATGCGGTAAAAGCTGAGGCCTTATACTATAATGCATTATTTAAAAATAAAGATAAAAAATACGATGTTAGTAATTCCGTAATATTTAATTTAACATCTAAATATTCTGATCAGCAGTATTGGGGAGCTAAAGCTCTTCTTATAATGAGCAACAATTATCTAAACCTTAAAGATAATTATCAGGCTACTTATATATTGGAGCAAATTATAGAAAATTATAAAGAGTTTCCGGATGTTGTTCAAGATGCCCAAACTCAACTTAACCATATTAAATAATTATATCTCGTTTTGAAGTTTATGAATACTCAATATAAAATACTGATTTTAATTTTAATAGCAACTATTTCAACCACATCAGGATATTCTCAAATTAAAGAAGAAATATTAACCATTGGAAAAAAGAAAAATCCGAATGTTAATGTAAAAAATATTGAGAAAAAGAAAACAGATCCGGATAAATATCCACCGTCTAATGAAAAAAACTCAGTAAAAAAAGATTCACTGAATTATACAATTATTGATGTTCCTGCTGTTTCTGAATTTCAAACGTCTCAACTGCCTCCCCAATCCTTAAACACTGATTTTACTAATTCATATTATGACAATCATGCTAAGTTAGGTTATGGAACCAGAAATACAGTACTGGGGGATTTATATTTTAATTATCCGATAAATAATAATTTGACCGGTATCAAATTGTCTGCACTTTCTACCGATGGTCCTAAAAACAAATACGATTGGAAAACTTCTTCTTCAACAATTGATGCAGAAGCTTTTTACATTTTTAAATTAAAAACGGGAAAATTACATTTTGCGGGAAATTATACCTATAATGGAACTAATTATTACGGTCTTAACACACCGGAAATACATGCAACTCCCCACATGAATTTAAGGCAAAATACCAATCAACTTACCTTTAAATCCGATTATGACATGTATAGTAATAATTATTTAGACAAAGCTTCTTTAAAAGCCGGATATATGTGGGACAAATTTGATTCAAATGAAACTTTTGTAGACTTAAAAGCAAAGCTGGCTAAGAGTTCCGAAAATGCAAATCTTATGCTTCCCGGTTTAAATTTTGGCGTGGAAGCAGATGTATTATTTAATTATACTTATACGCATTTTGGATTGGACACAAAAGATAAATATTCATTTTTAACTGCCGGATTTTCTCCTGTGTTACGAATTTCCAGTCAAGGTTCTTATTTAAAAGTGGGTGCTAATATTGCCTATAATGGCGAATTGGAAGGTAATAATACAAAAATTTTCTTCCATCCCAAAGCTGAATTTTTATTCAATGCTGCCAGAGAAATTAATGTATATGCCGGTATTGATGGCGGTTTAAAACTTAATAATATGTCCGACTTATTTTCGGAAAATCCGTATTTATACTCCAATCAATTGTTAAGACCTACCAATATATTATATAAAGTTTATGGAGGGGTTAAAGGGGATATAGATGAAAGCATTAAGTACGAAGCGGAAGGATCATTCAGTAAAGCCGAAAACCTTTATTTTTTCATGAGAAATCCTTATGACCTTACCTTGCCTTCTGTATTAAAGGCCTATAACCGATTAAATACCTTTAATGCTGTGTACGATGATGGTAATATTATTACTGTTAAAGGTGCTTTACAATATTTTTGGACCGGAGATTTGACTATTGGATTGGAAGGAGAATATCATAATTACAATCTGGATGAGCTTAAACATGCTTATAATTTACCAAATTTTAAAGTAGGGTTAGATAGTAATTATAAAACTTTAGAAGATAAATTAAAATTAGAAGCAAAATTATTTTTTACCGGTGAGCGTAAGAGTAATTATTTTTATTACGATCCTGCTTCTTCATCTGTTAGGGAGGGAATAACTACTTTAGACAGTTATGTAGACCTTAATCTTTCGGCTTCATATAAATTATATAAGAATTTTTCACTATTTGTTAATGGAACTAATTTATTCAGTAAAAATTACGAACGCTTTCAAGGTTATAAAGTCTTAGGAGCTCAAGTATTGGGAGGTATTTTGGTTCAATTTTAGCGAATTGATAATAGTAATTAAAAAATTGTAATTTTTTACTTTAGATGAATTAATTTAATAAATACTTTTTTATGATAGAAAAATTACGCACCCTATTTGAAGCAAACGGATTTGAAGTAATTTCACGTGTATCGGAAAAATTCGGAGTACGGGCGTCTAAATTAAGACTTTTATTTATCTACTTGTCATTTATTACTTTAGGTGGAATTTTTGCTTTATATCTTACCGGAGCATTTTTTCTATGGATTAAAGACAGCATTATCACTAAACGACCTTCGGTTTTTGATCTATAGTTTCTCTTGATTTTTCAAAGAATCTATTTCATCTTCGTGATGGACATTGTCTGTTTTATTTATCTCTGAAGTCGGATCAGATTTCGAAGGGTCTTCTTCATGAAAATATTCAGGATATTCCAATTGATATTTTTCCCAAAGTTTTTCATCATCAGAATGATCATATTCATCCTTATCCCATTGAGGTTTCTCTCTTTTTTTGCCTATTCTTCTCAACATATAAGCTAATATAAACCCGGTTACTGCTCCCGACAGATGACTTTCCCAGGAAATAGGCCGATCATCGTATATGCCTAAAAGTTCTCTGGGAAATATTCCCCAAACTAAACTCCCATATAAAAAAACGACAATCAATGAAACTGCCAGTAAGGTTTTTTCATGCCTGAAAATTCCACTAAAAAAAAGAAATGAAGCCAAAACATAGATAATACCGCTGGCTCCTACATGGCAAGATAAAACGGAAGAATTTAATAAAGAAAAATTAGGTAGTAACCAAACCACAAAACCGGATATAATCCATCCATTTAGTAAAACGAAATATGCCAATTTTTCATAAAACTGAAAAGTAAAAAATGTTAATACAAATAAAGGAATAGTATTACTGAGTATATGGGTAAGGTTTCCATGAAATAACGGTGATAGTAGTACTCCTCTCAACCCTTTTAGATTAAGAGGTATGATTCCATAACATTCTTTGAAAACCAATAAATTTTGCAATAGAAATACCAACCATATGGCACCGACTAATACGATCGGAATAATAATAGCTTCTTTATGGATCGGAAATTTATGCATTTACCTTATTTATAAATACAAATTTGAACAGATTGTAAAATCCAAAAAATTTATCTTCTATAAATTATATACTACTAAAAAACGGTAAGAAATCTCTTACCGTTCTGATTTTTTTTTAACATTAATATTTTATAATATTTTTTTCCATTCTTTAATAGATTCGTTATTTAATCTAATGTAATCTTTATTACCTTCTTTTTGAGCTCCATCTAAAGATTTCTCAGCTGAATCTATTGCCCCTTTTATATCTCCTAACTTAGCTTGAATTTGCGATTTAACTCTGTAATACCAATAAGGGGATTCTCCTTGCTTTAAATCAATGGCTCTATTGATCCAATTTAAAGCTTTCTTCATATCTCCATTAGATTGTAAATAATAATTGGCTGAAGCATAATAGGCATTAGCATCTGCTCTTGGGTTGGATAATATACCGTCAATACTTGCATTTGCTATTTTTTGTGTCGGTACATGGAAAGTTACATCTACCAAAACCTGATCCCACATAAATTGTAAATGTGCGGAATTATCTGAAAGATTATTTATTCCTATAGTAAATGATTCCACTGATTCTGCCAATTTTTTAACCGGTACCGTTGTTTTTAAAACCACTTTTTTATCGTCCCATTTTTCAGGTGTTCCCCAATTTTCTGAATCGGAATAAAAAATTACATCCCAGCTATCTTCACGGGGGATTGTATATATTGCATATTTACCTTTAGGAATAGTTTTTCCATCAATCTCAACATCATCCCCAAACTTAATGGTTGTATTTTCATTAGCCCCTGTTCTCCAAACTTGGCCGTAAGGTACCAATCCGCCAAAAATTACCCTTCCTTTTTTATTAGGTCGAGAATATTCATATTCAACATCTGTTAAACCTACCATTTGTTCAACCTCCGCTTTTAAACTTGCTGCCGGAGTTTTTACTTGTTGAGCTTCACTGAAAAGTGAAAAAGAAGAAAGAGCAATTAAAAAGATTATTTTTTTCATAATTTAAAACTTTATTTATTAGCGATTTTCGCCCAGGTATCTTTTAATGTTACAGTTCTGTTAAAAATTAGATGATTTTCTGTTGAATCGTCATCGACTGCAAAATACCCAAGTCTTTGGAATTGATATTTTGTTCCAATTTTTGTACCATTTAAGCCGGGTTCTGCAAAACCATGAATAGTTTTTAAAGAATCCGGATTTAAAAAATTTAAAAAGTCACCTTCTTGTGTATCCGGAGATTCTTCTTTAAATAATCGATCATAGATTCTCACTTCTATAGGTAATGCGTGTTTAACGGATACCCAATGCAAAGTACCTTTCACTTTTCGCATGCTTTCTTCTGTTCCGCTTCCGCTCTTACTTTTATCGTCATACGTGCAATAAATGGTTTGTATTACACCGTTTTCGTCTTTTTCTACAGATTCTGCTTTAATTATATAAGCTCCTTTTAATCGGACTTCTCCTCCTAAGGTCAATCGGAAAAATTTCTTAGGAGCTTCTTCCATAAAATCTTCTCTTTCTATATATATTTCTCTTGAGAAAGGAACTTCTCTTTCTCCTGCTTCCCTATTCTCCGGATTGTTTTCAATAGTAACATTTTCTTCTGAGTTTTCCGGATAATTAGTGATTACAACTTTCACCGGATTGACCACAGCCATGACTCTTGGAGCAATCTTATTAAGATGATCTCTTACCGTGAATTCTAATAAAGCAAAATCAATAATGTTGTCTCTTTTAGCCACTCCTACTCGTTCCATAAAATCTTTAATAGCTTCAGGAGTATATCCTCTTCTTCTCATACCCGATACGGTAGGCATTCGCGGGTCATCCCAACCGGATACATAATTTCCTTCTACTAAACGCAATAATTTTCGTTTACTCGTAATCGTATAACTTAAATTTAATCTTGCAAATTCACGCTGCTTACTTTTAACTTTTGATGGATCGTATACTTGATCCAAAAACCATTCATATAAAGGTCGGTGATTTTCAAATTCAAGAGAACATAAAGAATGAGAAACCTGCTCTATGTAATCTGATTCTCCATGTGTCCAATCGTATAAAGGATATATACACCATTCGTTACCGGTTCTTTGATGATGTTTTTTTAAAATACGATACATTACCGGATCCCTCATATTCATATTCGGGGATTTCATGTCTATTTTTGCGCGAAGTACACAACTTCCTTCCTCAAATTCTCCTTCTTTCATTCTTTGGAAAAGATCAAGGTTTTCTTCGATACTCCTGTTTCTGTAAGGACTTTCGATACCTTCTTCAAAAGGATTTTTTTTCTGCACATTCATCTCTTCCGAAGTCTGATTATCAACATATGCTTTTCCTTCTTTAATTAATTTTATAGCCCAATCATATAACTGTTGAAAATAATCAGAAGCATAACATTCCTTATCCCAAGTATATCCCAGCCATTCTACATCCTTTCTAATCGCGTCAACATATTCTTGATCTTCTTTAACCGGATTAGTGTCATCAAATCGTAAATTAACGGGTACATTATATTTCTGACCCAATCCGAAATTTATCCAAATGGCTTTGATATGGCCTACATGAAGATAGCCGTTAGGCTCAGGTGGAAATCTAAACCTTAATTTCTCTTTAGGAAAACCATTTTCTAAATCTTCTTCAATTATCTGCTCTAAAAAATTTAAAGATTTTTTTTCTTCTTGGTGCATAATATAATATAGTTATAGACGTACAAATTTAAATCATTTTTAAAATTATTCTCCATATAATATTTTAAACGTACTAAATATTTCTTTAGCTTTATTTTTAATCAGATAAGATTTTAAAAATATTGAAAATTTTCGATATGTCTTAAATTTCATCGGTTAAAATGATTAATTTTGTACTATGAAGGAACGTTTCATCCCTATTTTATCGGGATTAATGACCATTTCCCTTATAGTTTTTGTGGGATTGCAGATTTTTTGGCTGAAACAAGCTATAGATGCAGGTGAACAGGATTTTTCATCTCGTGTATACAAAGCACTAAATAATTCTTCCAAAAAAATTAATACTATAGAGATTAATAAGTTTTACAAACCGTTTACTAATTTCTATCAAGACATTAATAATCAAAAAGATTCCAGCACCATCCAAACAGCCATGAGTGTTATTGACTCACAGTCTGTTAAATACATCATTTATAAAAAAACAATCGTCAATAAAAAGCCTCTTATCATTCCTTTTTCAAAAAAAGATACTTTAAAAATCACCAATTTACTAACGGATGAAGGCGTATTAAAAATTAAAAAAGATTCTCTTCAAACCAATATTAGACCGATTGAAAAAAATATTGAAAATAGTTTTGTAAGCCCTAAATTTACCTTGGACGAATTTGCAAGATTGAGTGTAAACCAGATGAGTTTGGAATCCAGGATTAACATGCAGTTAATAGATTCAGTGGTTAACTTAGAGCTTAAAAAGCACAATATTAATACTGAATTTAAATGCGGAGTGCTCAACAATAAACTTAAATTAACTAAAATCCATAGTGATGACTTTATCTTAAGTAATAAGTTTACTCAAAATTACAATGTAGTTTTATTTTCTGACGGAAAAGATAATACCCAATATTATTTATCCGTTTATTTCCCTTCTAAACAATATTCCGTACTAAATCCTATTTTGGGAGCTATTGGAGTAACCATAGCCTCTACTTTGGTTATTATTGCTATATATATTGCTTCCATATATTATATGTCCCAGCAAAAAAAGATTTCTGAAATAAAAACTGATTTCATAAATAATATGTCTCATGAATTTAAAACTCCTATAGCAACCATTAATATTGCTACGGATGCGCTAAATTCGGAGAAAGTTCAATCAGAACCGGAAAAGATGAAATTCTATACTTCTTTAATCAAGCAAGAAAATGATAGAATGAAAAAACAGGTAGAGATGGTTTTGAGAATGTCGAAACTTGAACGAAATGCACTTCAACTGATCCGAAAAGAAACAGATATTCGACAAATCCTGAAAAACAGCATTAAAACTGTTCGGGTACAAGTGGAACAACGAGGGGGAACAATTAAAGAAGAGTATTTAGCAGATAAATATATTGGAAATGTGGATGGATTTCATCTCACCAATGCTTTTGTTAACATATTAGACAACGCGAACAAATATTCATTAGAAAAACCTGAAATCTCGGTAAAAACTTACAACGATAAAAATGATTACGTAGTTGAAATTTCAGATAAAGGAAAGGGTATGTCTGAAAACGTTATAAAAAAAATATTTGAAAAATTTTATCGGGAAGAAACCGGAAACATACATAATGTAAAAGGTCACGGATTAGGCTTGACCTACGTAAAAAATATCATTAAGTTACATAATGGTGGTATTAAAGTTGTTAGTAAATTACATAAAGGAACCACTTTTATTGTACGTATTCCTCTAAATTAAAAATATCATGGATAAAAAAGTAAAGCTATTATTAGTAGAAGATGATCCAAGTTTTGGTGCTGTTTTAAAAGATTACCTCTCTATTCACGATTACGATGTAACCCTATCTGTTGATGGTGAGGATGGGTTAGAAAAATTTAAAGCAGACAATTTTGATATTTGTCTCTCCGATGTAATGATGCCGAAAAAAGACGGCTTTACATTAGCTAAAGAAATTATTGACATTAATCCGGATGTTCCGATTATCTTTTTAACAGCTAAAAATATGCGTGAGGATATTCTTACCGGATATAAACTTGGCGCTAATGATTATATAACTAAACCATTTGATTCTGAAGTTTTATTGTATAAAATTAATGCCGTTCTTCAAAGGAATTCCAATTCTTCCGTTAATTCTGAAAATGAAGACAAAGAAATTTATGAAATTTCCAATTTTAAATTTAACACCAAATTACGTCAATTAGAGGTTAACGGTAAAATGCATAAATTATCTCCTAAAGAGAATGAGCTGTTAAAACTTCTTTGCAAGTATAAAAATGATCTTATGCCAAGAGAAGAAGCCTTAACTAAAATTTGGCATAATGATAATTATTTCACTTCTCGCAGTATGGATGTTTACATTGCTAAAATCAGAAAATTACTTAAAGATGACGACAATGTAGAAATCGTAAATATTCATGGAGAAGGTTTTCGCTTATTAGTGAAAGATTAATCTTTCTCAAAAACTATATGGAATAGATTATTAATCTTCATAAAAAAGATTAATAACCTATTCTTTTCCTTTACTTAACTAACTATTTATTAAAAAACAGACGATCTTAATTATTACGAATGGAGGCTATAGATAAATCTCAAAACATCTCAGAGCTGGAGAATGAAAAACCCGGCAAACTTATTTGGAAATATGCCGTTCCGGCTATTATAGGAACTATAGTAATTGCTTTATACAATATCATTGACAGTATTTACATAGGTCATGGAGAAAATTTGGGAGATCATGCTATAGGAGGACTGGGAGTTCTTCTTCCCATAATGAACCTTATCTCAGGAATAGGTATGCTGGTTGGAGCCGGTGCGTCTACACGTACCTCAATTTTTCTAGGCCAAAAAGATATGAAATCTGCCAATATTGTATTGGGAAATTCCATCTTATTAGCTACCGCATTAACTTTCTTGTTAATCATAGGTATGTATGCCTACATGGATCCGATACTTATTGGTATTGGAGCTACTCCTCAAACATTCCCATTTGCAAAAGAATTTTTACTCTATTATCTTCCGGGAAATATATTTTTAACGGTTAATTATGCTCTCAACAGTATCATGCGAGCATCAGGATATCCTAAAAAAGCCATGTATATGATGCTTATAGGAGTTGTCGCCAATATTATTTTGGCTCCCATCTTTATATTTGTATTGAAATGGGGAATGAAAGGTGCTGCCATAGCAACCAATATTTCCATGGCGATAGGCTTGGGTGTCGTTTTAAAACATTTTTTTAATTCTAGTTCCATTGTATATTTTCACTGGAAAAGTTTAAAACCCAATTATAAGATCATTTGGTCCATAATTAATGTGGGGTTTGCTCCTTTTTTCATGTTAATTGCTGCATCTGTTGTTGTTTTATTCATAAATAACAGGCTTAATGTTTACGGAGGCAGCACAGCCATAGAAGCTTATACCATAGCCAATCGCCTAATCATGGTATTTATAATGGTATTAGTAGGTTTAACTCAAGGAATGCAGCCTATTATAGGTTATAATTTCGGTGCTGAAAATATGAATAGAGTTAAGGACACGTTAACTTACAGCCTTAAAACCGGATTTTTTATTGGATGTCTAGGATTTTTATTCGGTTTTTTATTCCCTGGACTTGTTGTTCAACCTTTTAATCCTTCCCCAAAATTAGCAAAAGAAGCATCTTTAGCTTTACAAATAATGACCATTACATTACCATTAAGCGGCATACAAATGGTTATTTCGAATTTTTTTCAATGTATTGGAAAAGCTGTTATTGCTTTTATTTTAAGTATGAGCAGACAATTCTTACTACTTGTACCCTCATTATTTATTCTACCTAACTACTTAAAATTAAACGGAGTGTGGTACTCCATTCCATTATCCGATACAATCTCTACTATTTTAGCTATAATCATCTTTATTTGGCAGGTTCGCAAGATCAAAAACTTAATATAAATTAATATTAACAAAATGTTAAAATTATTTTTTTTTGATTATATTTGCGATTCGATTTCCCCCCTTTAATAACACGGGGAATATGTTTAGTTAATACTATATGATCCTAGATTATCTTAAGTAGTAAAAAACATTGATAAGTTAAATATTTACTAAATACAATTTTTTTAAGCCATGCAAGAAAAAAAAGAGTTATTTGTTCTTTCTCCTTTTGAATTACCTGACGTTGATCTAGCCTTAAAAACTATTAAAACCGGGGCTTTTCCAATTCTACATTTAGGAAGAGATAAAAACAAAGCTATTCAAAGTTTAAATGAACTTTCTGAAAAAACAAGAGAATCATTTGGTGTATGTTTTGTGTCAGAATCAATGGCTGACCTTACACTTCCTGAAAATGTAACAAAAATATTTATTCCTTTTAATTTTAAAATTTCTGTTAAAAAAAATATAGAAATTTTTCATCAAGTTCACTCATTGGATGAAGCAGAAGAAGCCATCAAAAAAGGGGTAGAATCAATTATATTAAAAGGAAATGAAGGAGCAGGAAAAGTGGCTTATGAATCCTCATACGTTCTTTTTCAAGGAATCAAAAACAAGCACAAAAAATTAAAAACTAAAATTTACATACAAGGAGGAATGGGTATTCATACCTCTGCTGCTGCCTTAGCAATGGGGGCACAAGGTATCATATTGGATAGTCAAATCGCTCTTTTTCCAGAATGTAGTATATCTAAAGATTTAAAAAATATTTTTAACAAGCTGAGTGGAAGCGAAACTGTTATTATCGACAATTTCAGAATTTTACTTAGAAAAAATTCACCGGAATTACCAATACAAGCAAAATATGAAGATATTTTACCTTTTTTAGGCGGCCTGGATCTTTCTCAAAATATAATTCCTATGGGACAGGATATTTGCTTATCCGTGGATTTTGTAGAACGATACAAAAAGCTTGAAAATTTAATTATAGCTTTTCAAGAAGCTGCCTATGGGCATTTATTGCAAGCTAAAAATTTAAATATAATCGGAGAGAACAGCCCTCTTGCGAAAGAATTAGGAACCAGATTTCCAATCGCTCAAGGTCCTATGGCTCGAGTTAGTGACGTACCTGAATTTGCTGAAAAGATTGCCAATGAAGGTGGGGTTCCATTTATTGCAATGAGCTTAATGATTGGACAAGCAGCTAAAGATGCTGTTGAAAAAACACATGCACTATTAAAAGATAAGGCTTGGGGAGTAGGTATCTTAGGTTTTGCTCCGGCGCCATTGCGTGAAGAGCAAATGAAATACATCCTCGAAAATAAACCTCCTTTTATTATCATTGCAGGTGGAAGACCTTCATTAGCTAAACCTTATGAAAAGGAAGGTATCAAAGCATTTTTACATGTACCATCTGTATCATTACTGGACATGTTCTTAAAAGAAGGTGCCAGAAATTTCATTTTTGAAGGAAGAGAAAGCGGTGGACATGTTGGCCCTTTACCTAGTATGGTTCTTTGGGAAAAACAAATCTATCGTTTATTAAAAGACGACCAACCAAGTACATTAAATATATTCTTTGCAGGAGGAATTCACGATGCATTTTCTTCCGCATTTATCTCTATTATGTCTGCATCCTTAGCAGCAAAAGGAGCTAAAATTGGTATACTGATGGGAACTTCTTACTTATTTACAAAAGAAGCTGTTGAAACGGGTGCTATTTCAGATGAATATCAAAAACAATCCGTAGCACATGATAAAACCGTTTTACTAGAAGCGGCTCCAGGTCAAGAAACCAGAGCTCTACCTACCCCTTTTACCAAATTATTCGATCAAGAAAAACAACGATTATTTGCGGAAGGTTTAGATTCCAAAGAAGTTTGGTTGAAACTTGAAGAAATGAACTTGGGACGTCAAAGAATTGCTGCAAAAGGAATTGAAAGACAGGGTAAAGAACTTATCAAACTATCCAATGAAGACCAGTTAAATAAAGGGGTATTTATGATTGGACAGGTTGGTGCTTTAAGAGGCAATTCAACTACCATAAAAGAACTCCACAAAGACGTAGCAATAGAAAACAATAAAGTTCTTTCAAAATTAGATAATCTTACAGAACCAACTAAAGAACCTAGTGGTTCTAAATTGGCAATTGTAGGTATGGCAGGTATTTTTCCTCAAGCCCAAACGTTAGAGGAATACTGGAAAAATATTTTGTCCGGTAAAGATTGTGTTACCGAAGTTCCTGATGACCGATGGAATAAAGAACTTTTCTATAATCCCGACACCAGAGATACTGATTTCGTTTCCTCTAAGTGGGGTGGTTTTATACCAACCATAGATTTTGACCCGTTAGAATTTGGTATCCCTCCTCAATCATTAGCTTCCATAGAACCGGTGCAGTTATTAAGCCTTTTAGTAGCTAAAAGAGCATTGGAAGATGCCGGTTATGACATGAAAACTTTCGATGGAGAAAATACATCTGTTATTATCGGTGCAGAAGGAGCAACCGAATTAGCTTCAAGTTATGGATTCAGAGGATATGCAAAACAAGTTTTCGGAGATCTTCCTGAGGAACTTAAAAATATGCTTCCTAAACTTAATGAAGATTCCTTCCCGGGGGTTTTATCCAATGTGGTGGCAGGTAGAATTACCAACAGGTTAAATTTAGGGGGTACCAACTATACTGTTGATGCTGCCTGTGGTGCATCTCTTGCAGCAGTAGATATAGGATGCCAAGAATTACAAAATTATAGAACAGACATTGCCATCATAGGGGGAGCAGATTTACATAATGGTTTAAATGACTTTTTAATGTTCTCTGCAACACATGCCTTATCAAGAAAAGGAAAATGTGCTTCCTTCGATGCTAATTCTGATGGAATTGCTTTAGGAGAAGGAATTGGAATGATTGTGGTTAAAAGACTGGAAGATGCAGAACGCGATGGAGACAGAATCTATGCCGTAATAAGAGGAACAGGTGCCAGCAGTGACGGTAAAAGCTTAGGTATGACCGCTCCAAATAAAAGAGGTCAGATGAAAGCTCTACAAAGAGCCTATAAACATGCAGGTGTTTTGCCTTCAGAAGTTGAATTAATTGAAGCTCATGGAACAGGAACTGTTGTAGGTGATAAAACAGAATTAAGCGCATTGACTGAAATGTTTTTAGAGTCCGGAGCTTTAGTGGGACAAACTCATTTAGGGTCTGTAAAAACTCAAATCGGACATACTAAATGTGCTGCCGGTATGGCCGGATTGATTAAAACGGCTTTAGCAACCTATTACGGTATTCAACCGCCGACCATCAATTTAACTAATCCGAATGCTTTTTATAACAAAGAAAGCAGTCCGTTTAAATTTAATACTAAAGCGGGAATCTGGAGCAGTGAAAGAAGAATATCCGGAGTAAGTGCGTTTGGTTTTGGTGGAACCAATTTCCATGTTGTAATGGAAAATTATAAATCAGAAATTCCTACTACAAGCAGCTTAACTTCTTGGCCTTCCGAATTATTTGTTTTCAAAGGGGATAACTTACAAGAAGCCAAACAAATTGCTCAAAAAGTTAAAAATTTAATTGAAATAAACAGTTCTCTAAACTTAAAAGATATAGCTTATAGTTTAGCAACTGATAACAATAAAAATATTCAAGCTTCTATAGTAGCTTCCAATACTATTGAATTAAAAGATAAAATTGAATCTCTTCTTTCCAATAAAGAAGAAGCGGGGATTTATCTAAGGGATCCTAAGGAAGGTAAAGTTGCCTTTTTATTTTCAGGACAAGGAAGTCAAAGAATTAATATGGCTCGTGATCTTTTTGTGGCATTTCCTACTATGAGATCCTTATTAATTCAAAATAAAGAGGTTGAAAAAATATTATTCCCTCATGCGGTTTTTGATGATGAGAGTAAGAAATTACAGCAAACTACCATCACAAAAACTCAAAATGCCCAGCCATCATTAGGTATCGTTGATTATGCGATCGCCAGTTTTTTACGATCTTTAGAAATTGAACCGGATATGGTTGCGGGACACAGCTATGGAGAACTTCCTGCGCTTTGTTTTGCAGGAGTATTCAAACCTGAAGAATTAGTCTCTTTAAGTAGAAAAAGAGCCCATGCAATTTTAGATGCTGTTGGACAAGATAAGGGTAAAATGATTGCATTAAATCTACCGGAAGTAGAAATAAAATCATTACTCGAAGGAGAAAAAGAAGTTTGGGCCGTAAACTTCAATTCTATCAAACAAACCATTCTTGCCGGTTCTACTGCTGCAATGACTGAGTTTATGAAGAAACTTACGGATAAGAAAATCACTTACAGAGAATTGGCCGTAGATTGTGCTTTCCACAGTCCACTATTGAATAAATCTACAGATTTATATTTGAAAGAGCTTTCTTCTGTTGATTTTACTTCTCCGACGTTGTCCATATGGTCTAATACAACTGCAGAATTATACCCTTCCAAACCTGAAGAAATTAAAAATCGTTTAGCTGAGCATTTAATTAATCCTGTATACTTTACCAAAGAGGTTACGAATATGTATGCAGAAGGTGCGCGAATATTCATTGAAACCGGTCCGGGTAAAGTTCTCATAAATCTTGTTCAATCTACTTTAGGTGCTCAAGAAATTACTACAATTCAAACCGAAGAAAAAGAAAAAGAAGGAATTACCTTTTTACTTAATGCATTAGCTAAATATATTGCTACCGGAAGAAATATAAATCTTGAAAAACTATTTGAAGGTAGAAAAGTTACTTCTATAAATTTTGATGAACCGGAAAAATATAAAAAGAGAGCTACAAACTGGCTTATCAATGGCCATTATGCTATTCCTTCCGTAGGAAGCCTTCCTCCTAACGGAGCACTTCCAATTAGCAAACCGATAAATTTAAATTTTGGAGCTATTTCCGATACTTATACCATGAATAACAATCTTACACAAGCGGATCATGTTATCCTTGAATATTTAGGAAACATGAGATCTATGATACAAAACCAAAGAGACGTCATGTTAGGATACTTTGGTCAAAATCCAACAACTATTGCTGCTCCTCAAGCAACAACAACTATTCAAGTGCCTACTCAAAGCAATCAAATTGCTACTCCTCAACCAACGGTGGTTGTTCCGGCTCAAGTCGCCGTACCGGTACATACAGTTGCTCAAAGTTCAGCTCCTGCATTATCAATTCAAGTAATCAAAGACACTTTGCTTGATACAGTAAGTGAAAAAACCGGATATCCTATTGATATGCTAGGTTTAGACATGGATCTGGAGGCCGACTTAAGTATAGATTCCATTAAAAGAATGGAAATAATTGGAGCTTTAAAAGAAAAATTAAAAATCAATGCTGATTTTGAAGAATCTGAAGATGCTATCGAAAAAATGGCTTCTATTAAAACACTTAGCGGGGTTATCGGATGGGTTGAAGAATTAGTAAAATCAGATCAACCCGTATCTCAAGAAGTTACTGTAGCTACAAATATATTACCTGCAGCAACTCCAAGTGCTAAGAAAGAAGCCCTTTCTTTGGAAGTGATTAAAGATGCTCTCCTTAATACCGTAAGTGAAAAAACAGGATATCCAATTGATATGTTAGGTTTGGATTTAGATTTAGAAGCTGATTTAAGTATCGATTCCATTAAAAGAATGGAAATAATTGGAGCATTACGAGAAAGATTAAATATTACTTCTGATTTTGAGGAATCTGAAGATGCTATCGAAAAAATGGCCTCTATAAAAACATTAAACGGGGTTATCGGATGGATTGAAGATTTAGCAAATGGGGATTCTTCAGAAAAAACAGACAAGCAAATTGCAGCTTCACCGGCTGTAAATGAAATATCTTTTGATGCTGAATCAATTTCAGAATTAGAAAAAAACCTTGATTCAGCTAAAGACGAACCTCTTTTAAGAACTCGTTTTGAACTTGAAAAATATCCAATTAATGGATCAGATAAAATACAAATAGAAGGCAAAAAATTTGCAATTACTGATGATGGAAAATCTATGGCTAAAGATCTTAAAAAAGCTTTAGAAGCAAAAGGAGCTACAGTAGATATCATTTCAGACAGTAATACAAATCTTTCAAACTACGACGGTCTTCTTATTCTAGAGGTTTCAGAATCATCTAGGCATTATACTATTAAAGATGCTTTTACTCTTATAAAAAGTGCTGATATGGATCGTATTCAATGGATCTATAGCTTCAGTGACCTGATGGGTGATTTAGAAGGTAAAAAAGATATCAAAGAATTAAAGAAAATTCAAGGTTTTCCGGGATTAATCAAAAGTTTAGCTCGTGAATATTCTAAAATAAATTGTAGAGCTATTATATCTAATACTGTATTTACTTCTAAAAATTTAACGGAAATAGTTTTAAATGAAATACAAGCAAAAGACATTTCTGCTGAAGTCATTTATAAAGATACCGAACGTTTTCGTCTTAATTTAGTACCTGAAGCTCTTGCTGTAAATGGAAGCTCTAAATTAGACCTGGATAAAGAATCTGTAGTACTTGTTTTAGGAGGTGCTCAAGGAATTACCGCTGAATTAACTAATCAACTTTCTTCTGAATATCCTTGTCATTATATTTTGGTAGGACGTTCCGCTAAACCTACTGAGGAAGATAAAAAATACATTTCATTAAAAGATAAAAATGAAATCCGTAAATATCTTATCAATGAAGAGCAAATGAAAACTCCTACTGAAATAGAGAAGAAAGCTCAAAAAATTGATAAAACCAATCAAATTATACAAACCATAGCCCAAATTGAAAAGTCAGGTTCTAAAGTAACATATGTTTCTTTAGATGTAACAGATGAAAAAGGACTAAGGAAATTTATAAAAGATACGTACAAACAATACGGTAGAATTGACGGATGCATTCATGCAGCAGGACTTTTAGTTGATAAGTTATTTACACATAAAACCCTTGAAGCATTCGAACAAGTTTATTCTACTAAAATAAATCCTTTACACGTACTGTTAGACGAACTTCATAGTGATATTAAATTCATTATTTTCTTCAGCAGCATCGCTTCTGTATACGGTAACAGAGGACAAACTGATTATGCTGCAGCCAACAGCGTGTTTGACATGATTTCGTGGGCTATCCAGGGAAAAACCAACGCCAGAGTTTTAGCTATTAATTGGGGACCTTGGAAAGGAGCAGGAATGGTATCCAGCTCTTTGGAAAATGAATTTAATAAAAGAGGTGTTGCTATGATTCCTTTAAAACAAGGAGCTCGTGAATTCGTTAACGAATTAAAATATGGTAATGATAACCAAGTTTTAATTATGGGAGGAAGTGATCAAGGAGTTAAACAATTTTTCGGAATCTGAGTATAACTATGAAAGATACAGATATTGCAATTGTAGGAATGTCTTGTTTCCTTCCAGGAGCAAATAATATCAATGATTTTTGGAACAATTTATTGAAAGGAACTTCTTCCATAACTGATGTTCCTGAAGAAAAAATTGATTCAATCTACTTTAAAAATAATTTAAATAAATTAGATCATATTTATTGTAATAAAGGAGGATTTATTCCTCCTATTACAATTGATCCATCTAAAATAGGAATAACACCGGAACAGGTACAGCACTTAGACCCTACACAACTTTTAGTAATAAAATTAGTCTATCAAGCATTAGAGGATGCTTCTGTATTTGAAAAAAATATTTCTTTAAAGAAATCTTCGATTATAATCGGAAAAGAAAATTACATTAGTTCCAATGACTTAAAATGGATCGATATTGTTCGTACCAGCGAGCAACTTGCTTTAGCCATTAAAAATATACTTCCGTCCATTTCCGATCAAGACATTGAAAAAGTTAAAGAGGCTTTTCAAAAGGATAAAGGGGCTCAAGAAAATAAATTACAACTTGAACATACGACAAAGTCAATTGCGGGAATAGTTTCCTCTCATTTTAATACTGAAGGTACTGCCTATACCATCGATGCATCCGAAGTAAGTTCATTACTTGCTGTTGAACAATCAATACAGGAATTACTTGCTAATAAGGTCGAAATTGCAATCGCAGGAGGTATGCAATTTAGCCAAAACTCTCCTTATTGGAGTATGTTTTCAAAATCGGGTTTATTATCTCATAAACAAGAAATTAAACCTTTTAATGAAGATGCTGACGGTATTTTATTAAGTGAAGGAGCCGGATTTATTGTACTAAAAAAATTAAGTAAAGCTCTTTCCGATAATGATCGTATTTATGCTGTAATTAAAGGGGTGGGAATTGCTTCCAATAGAAATAATTTTTCAAACGGACAAAAAACTGCTATTCAGGAGGCTTGGAAAAATGCAAAAGTTAAATCTGAAAATATCGGATATATAGAGGCTAACGGCACAGCTATTAAAAACGATGATAAAATTGAGATTGATGTGCTTTCTGAACTATTCAAAGATGGAAAAGTTTTAATCGGATCGGTAAAATCAAATATCGGACATACTCTTTCTGCGTCCGGTATGGCCGGTTTAATTAAAACTGCACTTTCTTTATATAATAAGAAAATTCCTGTAACTCTGAATTGTGAAAATCCTAATAATTCACTTAAAAATACACAAATTACACCCGTTACCGAAATAATCGATTGGAATGAAAAAGAAATTCCATTACATGCAGGGGTTAGCGCATTTGGTATTGACGGAATGAGTGCACACGTTGTTTTACAGGCACATAGTCATTCCGAGGAAAACAACTCTTCAATTCCGGTTTTTGACAACGAAGCGATAGCTATTTCCGCTTCATCTAAAGAGGCGTTAATTAAAGCTTTAGATAAAAGAAATTTTTCCTTATCTGATCCAAACGGTACTTATCGATTAGTTCTTTTTAATCCGACATCGGATCGTATTGAAAAAGCTAAAAAATTAATTTCAAAAGATAAGCCTTGGAAAGGAAGACAAGATATTTGGTTCTCAAACAAACCACTTTTAAGAAATAATGAAAAAATAGCTTTCTTATTTCCGGGATTCGATCCTTCATCTAATCCGGAAGTAGAAAGTATTGCAAAATATTTTGGGTATAAAATACCTAAAGAAAGAATTACAGGTAATTTATTACTTGACCAGTCTTTTAAACAATTTCACGGAGGTGAAATTATAGACGGAGCGTTAAAAAAAATGGGTATAATACCCGATTTAACTGCAGGGCATAGTTTAGGAGAATGGTTCGCAGCAAAATCAGGTGGTCTGGTTTCTGATGAATCCGTTGAAAATTTATTAAATTCAATGGATCCGGAAAAATACAATATGGACGATGTGTATTTTATCGCCGTAGGCGCCGGTACAGAAACAGTAAATCCCATTTTAGATGGAATCCAGGATCTTTACCTGTCTAATGATAATTGTCCCAACCAAGTTCTTTTGTGTGGAACAGAAACAGCAAAAGATCAATTAATACAAATCTTAAAATCTAAAAGTATATTTTATCAAGTTTTAGATTTTAAATCGGGCTTTCATTCACCATTCCTAAAAAAGAAGCTTTATTTACTGGACGATCTTAATTACATTAAGATTGAAAAAAATGACATTCCGGTTTGGTCGGCCACTACCCTAGATGTTTACCCGCATGATTTTGAATCTTTCAAAGAATTAACCATGCAACATCTAACTCAAGCCGTTCTTTTTCGTGAATTAATTGAAAAATTATATGAAAAAGAAAATGTTAGATTTTTTATACAAATAGGAAGTGGAAGTTTAATTGGTTTTGTGGATGATATTCTTAAAAATAAAGAATATGCTGCAATATCGGCTACAGTTCCTAAACTTTCAACTTTGGAACAATTGAGAAGGGTACTTTCTTTATTATTCATTGAAGGTAAAGAAATTAATACTTCTTTCATAGGTCTTAAAAATAAGGAAACTTCTTCTATCGAAGAGATTCAAGTTTTTGAAAACCAATCTTTAGTAAAAAACTTTCCTTTATTACAGGAATTATCCAATAAATATAAAATTCATACTACCGAATCAGATTCTATAAATTCTCTTTTCATTAAATCCAATCATCCGGTTATTCAAGCGATGAATGAGTATACCCAAGAACTTATTCTCATGCAAAAGGAATTTACTGAAATGGTTGAAACAAGAAAAGCATTTGCATCAAATTCTGATTATTTAGTTACTGATTTTGTACCCTTAAAAGAATATGCTCCTCAACCAATTATTCCAAATACGGTTACTCAAGAGATAAAAGTTGGAAGTTCTTTTGAAGAAAAATTAGATATCGACTTAAAGAATTATCCTTATATAATAGATCATTCTTTATTCAGACAACCTAAAAATTGGAAAGTTGTTGAAGATATGTGTCCGGTTATACCTATGACCATGACTTTTGAACTATTAATAGAAGCAGCTCATAAACAAAACTTAAATAAAAAGGTTCTTCGTTTGGGTCCTGTAAGTGTTTTCCAATGGATGAAAGTATATAAACCTTTCCAACATACCATTGAAGGAACTTGGAAAACTGAAAATGTAGTTTCTTTGAAAATCAAAAATTTCGCAAATGGAGATGTAACTTTAGGCGATGCATATCCAAGTGCAGACCCTGCTTATCTTGAAAATATTGATTTTGGAGAAAATGCGGTAGCTCTCCCTACTCCGGAAATTATTTATAAAGATCATATGTTCCATGGTCCCGGATATCAAGGTATTTTAGAAGTTACAAACATTTCTAAAAAAGGATTAAGAGCCATTGTTAAGAAATCCTTTGGTAAAGGTTCTTTAATGGATACTATTGGTCAACTTTATGGCTTATATCTTCAATTGATGTTAGAGGGAGAATCTAAAGTTAGTTTTCCGGTAAAAATTGAAGAAATTAATTTCTATCAAGATGTAGAAGATCAAGAAGGAATTTTTGAATGTATTTGTCTTCCTACCTCCTATGTAGATAAATTGGCAACTGCCGATATTATCATGAAACGCGACGGAAAAATTTGGTGTATAATTAAAAATTGGAAAAATCAAATATTTGAAGGTTTTGACACCAGGCTATGGAATACGAATATGAGTCCGGCGGATCATATTTTGGCAAATGAAATAGCACCGAATGTTTATTTCTTCGATGACCGATATAAAAAAGCTGTTAATCAAGATTTCTTGATGCATATATATTTAAACACTGAAGAAAAACGTCGATATGATTCTTTAATGTTAAATAAGAAAAAAGATTTCTTAATCAGTCGTGTATGTGTAAAGGATAGTGTTAGAGATTACATCAATAACCAAAATGGTATAAAATATTTCCCTATAGAATTTTCTATTCAGCATGACGAAAAAAATAAGCCATCCATACACGGGGTTCCGGAAACTAAGTCATTAGAAATTTCAATTGCTCATAAAGGAAGCAATACGGTAAGTATGGTATCTAATAAGCCGGTAGGGATTGATATAGAAACCATTGAGGAACGTGACAAAGGCTTTTTAGATATTGCATTCACAGATAAAGAACTTACTCTTATTAAATCAAAAGAAAATATAGCAGAATGGAGCACTCGTTTTTGGGTAGCTAAAGAAGCCTATGGAAAAATGCTTGGTGTTGGATTAAACGGAAATCCTAAGCAATATGAAGTAACATCTATTGATGGTGAAAATTTAACTATCAATGAAACTATAATAAAAACAATTAAACATAATAATAAATTCATAATCGGATGGACTCTATAGAAAAACAAAAAGAAACTATTTTTGAATCACTTAAAAAATTTATTACTGAAGTAATTGGCGAAGACGTAGCGGAAGAATTAACTATTGAACCGGAAAGTGTTTTTACCAGAGATTTGGAAATGGACAGTATTGAAATTGTTTCATTTGCGGAGAAAGTAAAAGCTACCTATGGTGACAATATAGATTTTAATGGCTGGTTATCAGGTATGGATATGGATCAATTAATCAATTTATCAATCAACGATGTTGTTAATTATATTGTAGATGCCAATAATTCAGATAAATAACAGAAAAACTCACATCTTAGAACTCAATCCGGAAGCTTCCGAAACAATTGTAATGGTTCATGGTATGTTTACCAATTTATCCATATTTTATTTTAATATAGCTCCGGAACTTGCTAAAAAATATCACGTGGTTATGTATGATTTACGTAGCCACGGCCTTAGCGGCAAAATTGATAATGGGTATGATTTAGAAACTCTTTCTAATGATTTGATGGATCTTTTAAATCATTTAAATTTATCAAAAGTTGATCTTGTAGGCTATAGTTTTGGTGGTTTAATAGCTTTATATACTGCAATTCACCATCAGGATAAAATAAAAAAACTTGCTATTATCGATTCTCCTATTACAGATAAAAATGGAGATACAGAGCAAATTCTTGAAAAATATGGTAATGAGTATATCGAACACTATATGAAAAATTATAGTATTTCAACAAATATTACTCCTAATAACAAACAGCTTGAAAAAAGTAAAAAATTATTTGATTTTCTACTTCATGAAACTTCGATGCCTCAAGATTTAATAAAGGATAAGAATTTTTCAACAGAAAAAAATATGAGTCTCATAAAAAATAAAACATTATTACTTTATGGGAATGAATCGGATTGTTTACCGGATGGGAAGTTATTAAATACCTATATTCCTGATTCAACCTTATTTTCAGGAACAGGAGATCATAACATTCCAATTCAAAACCCTGAATGGATTAACGAAAAACTGAGTGAATTTTTTACTTAATAAATTAATTACTAGATGGCAAAATTTACTTTCATAGTTCCTCCCCTTACAGGTCATATTAATCCAACATTAAGCCTTGGAAATGAACTTTTAAATAGAAACCATGAAGTTACCTGGTATAGTTTAGATGCTAATTTAAAAGCTCAATTGCCTGAAAAAGGCCAATTAGTTGTTCTTCCTTTAGAAATGGATGAAATGGCAAAAAAAAAGCTTTTTGAACATGCTCAAGAGCTTCAAAAAAAGAAAGTATATGGAATAGACAGTCTTAAATTTTTATATGAAGAAGTTCTCACTCCCATGAATTCATTAATGATGAATGGGATTGAAAATGCATTAGATGAATATAAACCGGATGTGGTGATTTCCGATCATCAAATTTTTGCCGGAGCTGTTGCTTCATTCAAAAAAAATATTCCTTATGCTACTTCCGTTACTGCACCGGCATCAATTAAAGTTAATCCTTCGTTTCCAAAAATTCATGAATGGGAAGGTGAACAGGTTATAGCTTTTCAAAATAAATACGGTGTTTCCGGATATGATCGTCTTGATTGTTCTAAATTATTAACTTTGGTATACACCTCAAGAGAATTTTTCGGTGAAACCGATTTGCCATCCAATTACAAATTTATAGGACCTGTACTATCACCACGCACTCAAAAAATTAATTTTGATTGGGAAAAACTAGAAAAAATGGGTCAAGATCGTCCCAAGATTTTAGTAAGTATAGGAACCACATTTGATCATACACAAAAGAAACAATTTTTCAGTAAAGTTGTTGAGGCTTTTGGGGGAGAAAATATTACTGTTATTGTAGTATCCGATCCTGATTTATTTGAAAATATTCCAGATAATTTTATTATCCAAAAGAATATACCCCAACTTGAAATAATTCAACAGATGCAAGCAGTGGTATGTCATGGAGGAAATAATACGGTCTGTGAATCTCTGTCTTACGGTATTCCTTTAGTAGTTATTCCCATTGCTTACGACCAATCTTTTGTATCCAGTTGCGTTACAGATAGTGGTGCAGGTATACGTTTAAATTTTAATCGTTTTAAAACTTCTCATCTAAAAGAAGCTGTTGAATCACTATTAAATCAGAAATCATTTAGTGAAAATGCAAAAATGATTCAAAGTTCATTTGAAAAAGCAGGAGGAGTGAGTAAAGGAGCAGACTATTTACAAACATTAGTAAAAAATTAAACATTATGTCAAAATTCTTATTTGTTGTCCCTCCTTTTTTTGGGCATATCAATCCCAGTCTAAGTATAGGTAGAACTTTATTAGAAAACGGTCATGAAGTCGCATGGGCCGGATTAACCGAAATAAAACCTGAAACTATACCCGCAGGCGGTACTTTTTTTATATTAAAAGAATCATATCAAGAAAATAAAGAAGAAATACAAGATATTATTAAACTACAAGACAGAGGGGCTAAATTACCTGCTTTGGAAGCATTAAAATTGGGACTTCAGGGTACTTATATTCCTTTTGCCAGAATAATGTATGCCGAGCTTTCTAAGTTAGTAGATACTTATAAACCGGATGTTATAATCAATGACTGTATTACATTTGCGGGAGCATTTGTAGCTCATGTTAAAAAAATTCCATTGGCTACGATCACTCCTGTTACCCCAAATACACTTCATGATCCGGGGACAGCACCAAAAGTAACTCAATGGGTGCATGATTCAATCATAAATTTGCAAAAATCCTTAGGTATATCGGGTGATGAAGAATTAATTTCTTCTAAAGAAGTTAATATGTTTTATACCTCTCAAAAATTTGCAGGATATAATGATGGAGAATATCCTTCGTATATGAAATTTATCGGAGCTTTAACCGGTCGCCCGGATAATACTCCTTTTGATTGGGACAGATTGAATAAAGATAAAAATCCTAAAATATATATATCTTTAGGTACTGTCCTGGTAGATATCAGAAAAGAGTTTTTCACTAAAATGATTGAGGCTCTTAAAGATAAAAACGTAACTGTTGTTGCGGCAACAGACCCTTCTATTATAGAAAAATGGCCGGATAATTTTATTGTACAAAGTTATGTGCCACAACTTGAACTTTTAAAGCATATTGATGTAGTAATTGGTCATGGAGGATTAAATACCGTTTGTGATACTTATATGAATGGTATTCCAATGCTCATAATACCTATAGCTTTTGACCAATCTCATACAGCCACTTTAATTGAGCAATACGGATGCGGCATACGGCTAAAATACAAACGTATGAGAATTATTGATATAGAACATGCGGTTGACGAATTATTATATAATGAAAAATATAAAAAAGCAGCAAAAGAAATTCAAGAATCTTTCATTGAAGCCGGAGGAAATAAAAAAGCTGCAGAGCTCATCGAAAATCTAGTTATTAAGAATAAGATATAAGTAAAATATTTAATTTTTATAAAATGGAAAAAACTTCTGAAAGAAATATTTACTTTTTGCTATTTATATATGTATTAAGTGTTTTATTCATATGCTCAAAGATGTCCCCTCTTTATACTACAAATGAATGGGCAGATCCTAACATTTATTTTAATGTTGCAAAAGGAATGGTTAATGGAAGGGCTTTATATACTGAAATTTTCGATCATAAAGGGCCTTTCATATTTTTTATTTATGCAGCCGGATATATAATTTCCAATGAAAATTTTTTCGGGATGTTTTTAATTGAATTAGCCTCCTGGTTTATTTTAGCATTGTCTTTATATTCTTCTTCTAGATTATTCTTAGGTAAATTCATTTCTTTTGTAATTACCACCGCATTCTTTATTTTTATAATTAAAATTATGAAAGCGGGAGGTTCTGCTGAAGAATTTATTTTATGTATGGAAGGGGTCACCTTATACTTATTTTTTAAATATTTTAAATCTGACAATCCTATTCACAAGCCTATATATATGTTTATTAATGGTTTGTTAGTAACTGCTGTGTTATATACTAAAATAAATCTTATAGCATTTTGGATTTTCCCACTTTCAGCGATATTTATTAATATTTTATACCATAAAGAATATAAAAACTTTTTATACAATATTTTAGCATTTATTTTAGGGTTTTTATTCATTAGTATTCCTGTTATTGGATATCTATACACACATAATTGTTTAGAAGAGGCTTATAAAATATATATTGAGTTGAATAGTGCTTATGCAAAATTAGGAACTCCTAAGGATATTGTTTTAAGACTATTGGCAAGAATTCTTTATTTATTTTTAGAACCCACCTGTTTGTTTTTACTTGCTTTTATGGGAATATTTTTATTTCCATTCAAGCACATTAAAAATATATTTGCTAAACTTGGAATAGTATTTTCCGGATTTATTTTGTATTCGGTAATATTTATGGGTAAATTTCAATATTATTATCCTATACCTTTTTTAATTTTCGGGTTTATAGGTTTTATATATGTTGGAGCCATATTCCAAAAATGTTTTGGCTCATTTTATATAAACTCAAGTAAAACATTATTTTTTACTATGTTGGTATTCGTATTTACCTGTGCGGGCATGTCAGGACTTGATAATACGCGCATAGAAGAATGGATATTAACGGATGAAAATTATGACCGAAAAGCTTTAATGACCATGAGGTTAAAAAAAGAAATTATGAAAGAAAATAATCCTACTTTATTAAATTTAGGATTTGGTCTGGCAAATAATCTTTTTACTACATGTAATATAGTACCTAATATTAAGTATTTTGTTACTCCTAATCTTTCTCATAAATTTTATCCTCAATTAAGAGACGAACAATTTCAATATTTAAAAGATAAAAAAACGGATTTTGTTATCATACAACAATACATTCCTAGTAATGGATATTATGATAAAATGGATTCTATTGATACGCCGTATAGTTTAAAACGAAATCCATTCTTATTGGAAAATTATAAATTAATTCTTACCGATACGATCATTAATACAATTGATGAAAGATCAGTTGATATTTATTTTCTATATAAGAAAAAACCCTAAATATAATTTTAGGGTACAACAAAAAAGAGTTCAGTTTATAACTGAACTCTTTTTTATGGTAAAAATTTAAATATGTTAAATTTGGGTAAGGCGTAATGTGTTTGTCAAACTATTCGCAAAAGAAGGCATTGCATTTAGGTTAATTACAAAATCACCTGATTTAATATACCCTTTTTGCTTAATATTATTGTTAACCTCAACAACTGTTTCATCTGTACTGTTCGCTCCTTCATATAAATACGCTTTAACGCCCCATAGTAAGCTTAGCATATTGATTATTCGTTTATTGGATGTATAAACTATAATGTTAGCTAGTGGACGATGAGATGATATTTGAAATGCTGTATATCCTGATTGAGTTAAAGTAATAATAGCTTTCGCTCCTACTTGTCCAACCATAACTGCAGCATTGTAGCAAATCATATCAGTTATATAACGCTCACTGCCTTTTTTTGGATAATGCAAAGGTATTTGAATACGGTGATCATCCTCTACGCTTAAAATAATTTTAGACATGTTCTCAATTACTTCAACCGGATGCTTACCTACGGAGGTTTCTCCACTTAACATAACCGCGTCAGCGCCATCTAGTACAGAATTAGCCACGTCATTAACTTCCGCTCTAGTAGGTGTTAACCCGTCAATCATGCTTTCCATCATTTGAGTTGCTATGATCACAGGTTTACAGTGAGTTTTACATATGCTAACCAAATTCTTTTGAATTAAAGGAACTTTTTCCATCGGAATTTCAATTCCTAAATCTCCTCTGGCTACCATGATTCCATCGACAACATGAACTATTTCTTCAATGTTAGTTATAGCTTCCGGTTTTTCAATTTTTGCAATAATTGGGATTTTATGATCACAATGTTTCTTAATTAAATTTTGTAAATCTATAACATCCTCTTTATGTCTAACAAAGGAAAGCGCAATCCAATCAAATTCGTATTTAATTGCAGTTATCGCATCTTTAATATCCTTTTCAGTTAAAGCAGGTAAAGAAATTTGAGTATTCGGTAAGTTAACTCCTTTTTTAGATTTTAAAGGACCTCCTTGAATAACTTTTGCTACTACTTTATCTGTTAAATTAGTTTCTAAAACTTCAAAAATTAATTTTCCGTCATCCAAAAGTATTCTTTCTCCCACTTTGACATCTTTAGCAAATTGGGGGTAACTCATATAGACCTGTTTTGCGTCGCCTTCTATATTTTCATTGGTAAACGTAATTGTATCTCCAGCATTAACAATTGTTCCTTCTTTAACAATACCTACTCTAAGTTTAGGCCCTTGTAAATCGGCTAATAAGGCTACGCTAAAGCCATGTTCTTCATTAAGGTCTCTAACTGTACGTACCCATTTTTCAACAACTTCTTCTTCTGCATGAGAGAAATTCACTCTAATTACATTTACGCCTGCTTGGAACATCTTTAATAATGTATTCTTATCTTCAGATGCAGGACCAATAGTAGCTACTATCTTCGTTTTTTTTCTAAATCCACTCATTATGTAGGTAATATCAAATTTTCTAAATTTTTTATTTTAATTTTATCTATATTTATTTCACTAAATTTATAAATATTTTTAAGATTTCCCAAATTTATATAGAATTCTTCATCTAATATGACATCTGATTTTAAGAAATAATTGTAATATTTATATTCAGGGATTAAAATTTTAACTTTTTCGATCTGGTCAAAAAAACTTTCGTTTTCATGTATGGTTTGAGGAAAGGAGAAGTTACTTATTAATTCTAATTTTTGTTTAGTCTTTTCGTGGAAAAACCTATAAATTGAGAAAATATAAGTAATCCCATCTTCTATTATTTGCTGGTCATTGACTCGCTTAAAATTAAGGTTACAATTCTTATTTAAATAGAATACAAAATCATAATCTTTATTAATACAGGTTTTAAATCCTAATAAATTAAAATCAAATATTGGATCATTTACTTCCCAATCTAAAGAATATGTTTTTAGTATACTCATTTATTTTGCAGAGAATTATAATACTTGCTAAGACTATGATAGGCTCTTCTGGAAGCGCTCTCTTCGGCTTTTTTCTTAGAAGTAGCTCTTCCTTTAGCAATAATCTTATTATCCAGTTGAATTATAGAATTAAAGATTAATGATTCTTCTGCATTTTCTTCTTGAAAAGTATTAAAAATAATTTCGAGTTTATTTTTTTGAGCCCATTCAATAATCAGACTTTTGTAACTTGCAATTCTTTTTTCAAGCTGTTCAAAGTTTTCTTGCTTAATGAGTGTTTCTTTAATAAAATTTCGACAAAATTCAAATCCACTATCTATATAAATTGCACCAACTAACGCTTCATATAAATTTCCATTTATATTTTCGCCCAAACTTGTATTTTGCCTCTTTTGAAGAAAAGAGGTTAATTTTAAATCTGCTCCTAAAACATTTAAGGATTTTCGACTTACCAGTTTGGATCGCATCTGAGTAAGATAACCTTCTTTTTTATCAGGTGCTTGATGGTATAAATAGTCAGATACTATACTTGATAATATGGAATCTCCTAGAAATTCTAATCTTTCGAAATTCTTATTATCATTTGTATTAATTGAGGAATGAGTAAAGCACTCATAGAAAATCGACAGGTTGGATGGTTTATATCCAATAAGATTTTCAATTTTCTTATTAAAAGTTATTTCCTCTTTTTTTTTAGAATTTTGTTTAAATAAATATGAACATAAAAGTATTTTTTTCCAAATACTCATTTGTTAGTAATCTCTTATTTTAAAATTTCTTTAAAATAACACATGCATTATGACCTCCAAAACCAAAAGTATTACTCATTGCATAATTTACTTGTTTTTCTTTTGCTACATTAAAAGTAAAATCTAATCTTTTATCAAACTCTTCATCGTCAGTAAAGTGATTGATTGTAGGCGGAACTTTATTTTCTCTGATAGCCACAATACAAGCCAAGGCTTCAATAGCACCTGCAGCACCCAATAAATGACCGGTCATTGATTTGGTTGAATTGATCTGGATGTTATACGCATGTTCACCAAATAATTTTAGGATAGCTTTTGATTCAGCTAAATCTCCCAATGGTGTTGAAGTCCCATGGACATTAATATGGTTGATATCTGTTAATTCTATTCCGGCATCCTCAATAGCATTTTTCATAACATTATATGCTCCTAATCCTTCAGGATGCGGGGCTGTCATATGATAGGCGTCGGAACTTAATCCTCCCCCAACTACTTCGGCATAAATAGTAGCCCCTCTTTTTACTGCATGTTCGTATTCTTCTAGAATAAGGGTTCCTGCTCCTTCTCCAAGAACAAATCCATCTCTATCCTTATCAAAAGGTCTAGAGGCAGTTTTAGGATCATCATTACGAGTAGACATAGCGTGTAAAGCGTTAAAACCACCAACACCACTTGCTACTATCCCGGCTTCGGAACCTCCTGTTATAATTACATCTGCCTTACCTAATCTTAATAGCATTAAAGCATCAATTATAGAATTGGAAGAAGAAGCACAAGCTGAAACAGTTGCATAATTCGGCCCTCTAAATCCATATTCGATTGAAATAAGACCTGCGGTCATATCTGCAATCATTTTTGGAATGAAGAATGGATTAAATCTAGGGGTTCCATTTCCTAAAGCATAAGCGGTAATTTCTTGCTCAAAAGTGTTTAAACCACCTATTCCGGATCCCCATACAACTCCTACTCTATCTTTATTTAAATCAGAATATTCTAATATTTTACTATCGATTACTGCTTCTTTGGTAGAAATTAACCCAAATTGAGCACATCGATCATATTTGCGAATATCTTTTTTTTCAAAATAATCCTCTGGATTATAATTCTTTACTTCGCAAGCGAATTTTGTTTTAAAATTTGTTGCGTCAAATAGAGTAATTGGACTAGCCCCACTAACTCCGCTTAATAAAGCTTTACAGTATTCTTTAAAATTATTTCCGATTGGAGTTATTGCACCCAGTCCAGTTACTACTACTCGTTTTAAAGCCATACTTGAATGTGTCTTTGTGTAAATTATTGTTTGTTTACTTCTTCAATATAAGAAATGGCTTGACCAACTGTTGAAATCTTTTCTGCTTGATCATCAGGTATTTGAATATCAAATTCCTTTTCAAACTCCATGATTAATTCTACTGTGTCTAATGAATCTGCCCCCAAGTCATTTGTAAAACTTGCTTCTGGTGTAACTTCGCTTTCATCTACTCCTAGTTTATCTACGATGATAGCTTTTACTCTTGATGTAATGTCAGACATAACCTTTTATTTTTTTATTATAGTTCAGTCGGCAAATATAAAAATTTTTTTACTATAATAATATTTTTTAATACTTTTTGATTGAAATGCTCATTCTTCAAAGAATTTATTGCAATTTTATTAACCTTAAAATCAACACATTAAAATGCATTTAAATAGTACTTTAAATTATTAATAATTTTTATGTTTTTCTGTCATATTTTATTAAATTATAGTTAACAATTACAATAAAGTATCATTTAAAAAATTTTCTTTCAATGTAATTTAGCGAATCATAAACTCCTTTTCCATACTTATATGAAGAAATATAATGTGCTTTTTCTTGTAAAGATTTTACCGCATTGTTTACTGCACATCCAAAAAAAGAATTTGTAATCATTTCCAAATCATTATAAGAATCGCCAAATGAAAAAATTCTACTTTCCATATTTTTTACTACCTCTTCTACTGCTAAATATTTATTTATATTTGAAGAAAATATTTCTATGTAAGAATTTGATGAAGTAGTTATGTGAACCCCTTTAAGATTGTTTTTTAAATCTTCGGTTACTTCTTTTAAATTTTTTTCTTCAACAATTAATATTTTTAATACCTCTTGAAAATTATAATCTTTTAAAGGCAATGCCTGATGATTAACTCCTTTTACTTCTTTGCAGTAAACTTCTGTTTCTAAAGATGATGCATACCAAGCTTCTTCTGTGTAAAACCATAAGTTTAAATATTTCTGCTTGACTTGCAAAAAATATTTTATGATATCAAGAGATATGGGATAGGTTTTAAATGTCTTGTTTTTATATAAAATATGTGCTCCGTTTAATGCAATTATATAATCAATGATAAGGTCTTCCGGTGAATACATGCTTATAATTCCTTGAAAAGGGCGGCCGGATGCTAATATAACTTCACCTAATTTTAAAGCTTTTTGTAAAGCTTTAATTCCATAAGCATCTAAGCTAGGTTTGCATGGGGCAGTTAATGTTCCGTCAATATCTGTAACAAATATATTTTTCATAATATTTTACTATTTCTTAAATTTAATCAATATTATCTGAATTATAAGTTTTGATTACCTTTGAGATATTAAATATTTAGTATGTTATCTTCTATACCCTTAAAACAAATTTTATTTCTTGATTTGGAAACCGTTCCTCAACATGAAAATTGGAACGAATTATCTGAAAGAACTAAAGTTTTATGGGAGAAAAAAACTCAATTTCAAAGGAAAGAAAATGTTTCCCCGGAAGAGTATTATTATGAAAGAGCAGGAATACTTTCTGAATTTGGTAAAATTATATGTTTATCTTGTGGATTAATTATCGAGGATAAAAAAATTCGTATTAAAAGTTTTTATGGTGATTACGAAGAAAAAATATTAATCGAATTTAATGAATTATTAAAATCAAATTATTTTAAATCCAATTTGATTTTATGTGCTCATAACGGTAAAGAATTTGATTTTCCTTATCTCGCCCGGCGAATGATGATTCATCAAATAGAGCTGCCTAAAATTTTAAGATTTCACGGTAAAAAACCATGGGAAATTCAACATCTTGATACTATGGATTTGTGGAAATTCGGAGATTATAAACACTATACATCCCTGGATTTATTATCTCATGTTTTTGGATTGCCTTCTCCTAAAGATGACATGAATGGCAGTGAGGTATCTGATGTATATTATAAAGATAAAAATCTAGAACGTATAAAAACATATTGTGAAAATGATGTGATAACGCTTATAAATGTATTTCGTAAAATGAGATATGAATCCGTTCTTGAAAGAGAATAAATTTGTTTATTTATTTTCAACCCGCAATTTATTGTTTTCCAAAAAATAGAAACATGTCTGATAATTAGCTATTGCTTCATCAGCTACAGAAGTATCAATGGATTTTGATTTTTTCATTTGAGTTCCTTCTATCACATTATATTGTTCAATTTTTTGGTTAGGTGATAAAACAATTAATTTATTATCTTTTAAATATCCTAATTTCTGATAGGTTGCGATTAATGCTCGTGGTTGATAAGTAGAGTCAAATACATCTTGCCCATAAAAACGTGATGAATAGGAAAAATGTAATTTTCCAAAAAGTGTAGGCATAAGATCAATTTGGGAAACCAGCTTAGAAAACTTTTCCGGTTTAATAAATCCAGGAGAATATATAATTGCAGGTATTTTGTATTTATCCAAAGGTATATCTTCTTTACCGGCACTTGAGGCACAGTGATCTGCTACAAACACGAATACTGTATTGGGAAACCAAGGACGTTTTTTTGCTTCTTCGATAAATCTACCAATAGCATAATCCGTATATTTTACTCCTCCTTCTCTGGATTTACTGGTATTAGATATATCTATTTTCCCTGAGGGATAGGTAAATGGCCTGTGATTACTTACTGTCATAATGTGTCCGAAAAAGGGAGACTTATGTTTACTATTTTCATCAAATACATGGATTGCTTTCATAAACATATCTTCGTCACATACTCCCCATATATTAGCAAAAGTTATCTCATCTTTTTTAAAAGAACTTCTATCTATAACATTATATCCATTTCCTTCAAAAAAAGTATTCATATTATCAAAATATCCATATCCACCATAAAAATATTGAACCGTATATCCTCTGCGTTTGAATAAATACCCCGTAGAAAACATATGATCATTGTTATTTCTTTTTATTAAACTTTCACCGGGTGATGGCGGGATACATAGGGTAACAGATTCTAAACCTCTAACGGTTCTATTTCCGGTAGCATACATATCAGTAAAAAAAAGTCCTTCTTTTGCCAATTTATCTAAGTTTGGTGTCAAATGTTGAGTATTTCCAAATTCCTTTAGAAAACCGGCACTCATACTTTCTATGGTTACAAGAATAACGTTTTTATGAAGTTCCGGGAGAGTATCCTTTATAATTTTGGTATTATTATTTGCAGACCATTCATTATCATAAATTTTATTGATTAGTGAAAATGCTTTTTGTAAGGGCAATTTTGCATAAAATTTATCATAGTTTAAGGAACTGTCGCTATATGCATTACAAAATCGAACTAATCCGTTTGCTTGTAATTCATTTACAAAGGCATTATCTGAATTTTCATACTTTTCATTTACTTTTAAAAGAAAAATTGCACCTACAAATAGTATTATATAAACTATACTGTTTATTAATTTTGTTTTAAAATTAGGTAAATCTTCAAAATAATTTTTGGATTTTTTGAGATAAAATATAGTAATCAATACTGAGATTACTATTAATGCAGAAAACATGGGAATAATGGGATAGGATTCTAAAATATTCCCGATTACCTCATTGGTATATATTAAATAGTCAACAGCTATAAAATTATATCTTACCCCGAATTCATTCCAAAATAAAAATTCACTGATTACATTGAAATTAATTAAAAAAATGTATAAAAAGAAAATAAAAAAGTATATGCAATAACGCCATGTTTGCCTTATTTTAGGGATCAATAGTAATATTATATATGATGAGGCTTTTATTAACACAAATGTTTTTATTATTTTAGGAACAGCACTTCCATAATCATCAAAAACCGTTTTAAAAAGAAACAAATAACCAATTAAAATCAAAAAAAGACATAATATAATGTATTTTAAAGGTGATTTAAATTTTGAATCGGTAATGAAGATTAGATGTATCCAAAAAAAAACAAAAATTAAAATTGATACACAAAAATCATTAAGTAGACCAACAGAAAATATTTTTAAATAGTCAATAAATGAAAAATTTGAATCAGTAACAGGTGAAAAGAGGAGAACAATTCTTAAGATTAAACCAACTATTATGTAAAAACTTGAAATCTTTATAAATGGCGCTACTAACTTTTTCATTAATTATTTATCGTATTTTCTTTAGTTTATTTGTTATTTATTAAATGAAACGTATTAATTTTTTTTATACTATTTAAAATAACGAAAAAAAATTATCAATAGTATAATCAACTAATAATTATTATTTTTTCTCAATTATTGTAAATAATCAAATATATAAAATTATTATAATTCACAACTTGTTTGAAAAATAATTATGGAATTTTTAAATTTTAATTTAAGCATTGCTTGAATTATTTATTTAATTATTAAGCTTATTTTTAAAAATATCTTTTTAAGACTTTTTTCTTTACTGATTAATATTCTCTATTATTATAATTATAAACTTCTTTAAATAAAAAAGGGTAAATTAATTTACCCTTTTTTATCAATTAAATTTATCCATTTTATGGATTAGTAAATGATTTATTCTTCTATTCTAAAAAGAAATCTAAAGAATGAAAAAAATTTAATTCTTATTGTATGAAAATTTATTTAGCATTTATCCACAAAAATTTTCTTTTACTTCCAATAATTCCATTGTAAACCATCAAAAATCGCTATACATTGACTTGCAGTATCATAACAAATCATTCCCGGATGTGGACTTTTTACATTTAAATGAGGATCGGAAATTTTTGGCAAAATTAAAGCTTTATCGGCCGCCTCTAAGACTAATACTCCTTCGGGTGTTGAACTCGTATAATCTCCGATGACAACCCCATTTCCTTTTTCAACTGAATCATTAAACTTTACATTAGAAACATTACCTGTTCCGGTTAAATCCATCCAACTATCATTTATTTTCACCTTAACTACTGCATCTTCTTTATCCATTATAAAAGTTCCATCAACCGCTTTCTCCGGTAACGTTTCAACGATAGGCAATAGTATACCTTTAGTAGTCCCTTGACTAAAATCTAAAATTCCACCTTTATCCACCTTCTTTTTACCAATAGCAACTTGCGCGTTTGAAGTTACTGTCAGAAGCAATATAAATAAGATCAATATTTTATTTTTCATATCATTTTTCATTTTTGTGAGTTATTTTCAATTTTGCTCGTCAAAAAATTATTGAGGACAAGTTCTTTCTATACAATGCCACTCCTCACCATTATACAATTTAATACATTTATCCGTAGTATCGTATATAACCATCCCCTCTACTAATTTTTCCTGAGGAATTAAATCAGAACTTGTTCTTGTAATTACAAAACCTTTATTTTTTGATTCCAAAACTATAAATCCATTGTAGATATTAAAAGGCCATCCTTTCAACTCTTTTTCAAGAGTGGTAATTCCTATTTTAGAAACTTCAGTTGAAGGTTCCAGGTTAGGATCTAATGTACAAAATGGAACAGGTGTACAGAATGAAACCAAAACAAAGTTGTTGCCGTCTATATCAATGGAGGCACAATCAATTTCGGAAGATGTCGTCATATCTATATTTATTTCCATTTCCGTAAAATTATTAGGCAGAATTTCAGGCGCTTTAATTTTAAAGCTTAACGTATGATTTCCATTCGGTAAGCTAAAGTCTTCTATTTCGAACTCATTATCTTCAATATCTTCTGTGTTAATTGTACCGTCCGTCATAATAAATGAAGATTTTAAACTTCCTTTAACATATTTGAAACCTTCACTAAATGATGCATTTAAGGTTACATTATCCAATAAAGAATTAGGATTGTTTATATCCATTGTAACTAAAAT
The DNA here is from genome assembly GCF_011082725.1 of Apibacter sp. B3706. Classification (NCBI taxonomy): domain Bacteria; kingdom Pseudomonadati; phylum Bacteroidota; class Flavobacteriia; order Flavobacteriales; family Weeksellaceae; genus Apibacter; species Apibacter sp. B3706. The sequence goes on from NZ_CP049715.1 coordinate 1,850,105, forward strand.
GGTATCGTCTTCTGCAATACAAGTTTTATCAACTCTAAGATCGCTTATTATAACCGGACTAGGCAAACCTGCTGCAACTGCATTTACAGTGGTATTACCACAACCATCTATAACATCACAACTTTCATAGGATACATTTTCATTATTACGATTTAAATATTTTATAGAAGCCCTTGTGAAATAGGATGTTGTTTTATCTTCTGTAAATTTTGCTCTTGCCGTAATAATAGTTGTAGTCCCACCGGGAACTTTTATTCCTTTTATTGAAAGCAAATCACTGTCTCCATATTCTTTAGTTTCAGTAGTAAACTCTCCGTCTTCAATATTTAAAGATTCTTTCACCCACTGCATACCTTGCGGTAGTTGATCCGTTAATTCTATTATTTTGGATTCGCAATTGGTATTCATGATTTTAAATATAAAAGGCACCTCTTCACAGGTAAGGGTGGATTCAGCAACTTTAAGCGTAAATGCTAGACCATCTTCATTAACTTCCACCGGCTTTGGACAATATAGCTTTATAGCTCCAATACCTATCATTTGTGATCCCGTCGCAGGACGTCTATTATAATGAACTTTATACTCAATAACTATCTTCTCGACAGCTACGGAAAAATCTACTAAAACTTTTCCTCTGGCAGCAGTATATCCTGAAGATCTATAACCACCCGTAGCTTTTGCTGTTGCTATATTTTTATCAATAGTATAAGAACTTTTCTTTTTAGGTGCTACGTGCATAAGCTTTGGTTTAACAATTCCTCCTCCGCAAATTCCGTAAACATTAATTTCATCTGACCTGTACGCTTGGGTATCAATATCAAATATTTCAAACATTGCAGCAGCGGCTCCTCCGTTAAATGAAATGGTAGTAGTGATAGGTTCTTTATCTTTATCAAAATTTCCATATCGGTAAAATTGCAAGGTTTTACCACTTCTTCTCGGGTACTTATATCGTAGAACTTTGCCCGGATCTGAAATATTAATATTGGCAGAGAAATCATCTCCTAAATCAACCGTTTTATCTAGCTGACCATTATTTGCCGCTCCCTTCCAAATTTGCGGTAGATCAATGGTTTTATATCCGCTGAAGCTGCAATTCGTACAAACTCCATCTGACTTAACAGCCCCAAAGGTAAAATAGGTAGTATCTTCTGTAAATTTATAATTAAATTGAACTTTGTTATCTACCCATTCGCCGGGTATAGTATAAGCCCAATTTTCATTTTTAATATCATCATCAGAATTAGCAATTAATAAATAAACTCTATAATTTTGATTAAAAACAAATTCATCTGCAGACTCATCAGCTGATAAAATAACCGATTGTTCATCTAAATTGGTTTTATTTACTAACCATATTCGATTCATTCTTCTGTCTAATCCTCCACAAATAGATTGTGAAAGCTCACTTAAATCTGTAGTTCCCGTATCTCCGTTATGTCCCCAAAATAATCCACTTAGATCATTTTTTAATACAGACTTTTGTCCTTGTCCGCATTCCGTACTTTCACCGGCTTGAATAGTTACAATTGACTGAACATCAGTAGATCGAGCTTTGTTAACATATATATTTGAATTATCATCACGTACCAAACCGGCTACATTTCTATGATAGTCAGAATAAGGCCGTGTTGATCCTTTCCAAACTTTAGTTTTAATGTCTGATAATATGTAATCAGTCGGTTGTTTTTGTAATTGCACTGTTTCCTCACCCATAGTTATATACTTAGTTGTATATAAAGTAATAGCATATTTCATTGCTAAATAGGTTTGTATACGAACTTTTTCATCTTTACTTAACTTTCTTTCATAAAAAAACAATTCGGAAATTAATCCATCAAAAAGCCCGGAATTCAAACTGGCTGCACCTATAGTTCCTCCACTAGCCATTAAGAAATCCGAACCAAAGTTAGATTCCGGCCTAGATAATGTATCAACAATACCTCCAAAATCATGTTCGATTAAAGGAAATTTCGGATCTATACCTTTATAAGCTTTACTAAGCCTGGTCATATGCAAGGCTGTAGCTCCAAATTCGAATCCTTGTACTGTACCTTGAGTTACAGCTATGGAAGTTGCTATTCTTCCTGTTCCATGATTTGGATTGAAACCTACCGCCGGGTGTCTGGATTTTACCGTAACTGGATCCACTCCACCAAAGCCGTGGGTGTAGGTTCTAACTGATGATGGAGACGCGAAGCTATTATAAATGATGAAAGAAGTGGTATGTTCCGGCGCATTAGTACTCATAGGCCCCTTATTTATAGCAAGTGCAGAATTTTGACTAAAATATATGCTTGGAAAGAAATTCATTTTACTATTACATGAATCATACACCGGCTCTATTTTATTTTTATTATCCACTAATGAAAAATAATAATCGTTTTCATTAACGGTTTGGTCTTTCCAAATCAATAATTTAGAACTTTCCCCATCAAACACTAAACTATTCTTATCATCTGCTTTTAACCACAATCTTAATCCATTCAATACTCCCCCCGGAGCAAATCCGTATAAAGCATAACTTATATAATCTCCATCATTAATTTCAACATTTTTGGCAACTTTATTTTCCACCACATAAAATCTGGTATTTTTGGGCTCAAATTTTCCATCAGGAGAAACTAACATGATCTTTGCCGTCAAACTTGGTTGTATATTTACTACGTAGGAACCGGATCCTGATGTCTGTGCTTTTAAAGTCACCTGATTCCTATAATCGATTCTAAATGGCAATTTACCGTTCGCATAAGCAGTGCCTTCAAGATAATTATAATCTAATAAATAATCTTCTAACCCATTAGAACCTAACATCAAATAATCTTTGTTTTTCAAGGTTCCGTTACCTAACTTATTCATATCTGCGACTTCATTACCAACAAAAATGGTCATAAGGTCTCTATCGTAACTTACAGATTGCTTTTGATATAAATCAGAACTATCATCTCTGGCTATACCAAAAATATCATGATTAAATCCTGCATTTATTTTACCATCCCAAACTTTGTTCCCATAAGAGTCATAATAATTCGGTTCAGATTCACTATGTAATGTAATTCCATATTTAATCGCTAAATAAGAATTAATTCTATTAAAGTCTTTGGAATCTATGGGGGTTCCTTTATTTCCAGAAAGAACAATTATTTCCTGAACATTTCCTACAAAAGGATTGAAATTATTTAAAGTTTTAGTATAGAGTTGTCGAGCTCCGATAAGACTTATCGCCGGAATTTTATTTTCCATATCATATCCGTAAAATGTATTGGAAATACCATTGAATATAATTCTTTGTTCAACATATTTATCATTGGTTCGTTCAACTGCTACTACTCCATACGTTTTATTTATACTATTGTAATGTGTTTGAACAGTATTAGACGGATTATACCCATTGGTTAATGCGGGATTTCCAAAATACCATCCTTGGTTATTATCATTATTGGTATTACTATAATTACTGTTTAAAGCATATAATACAGATAATCCGCTAGTATTTATTTCGGATACATAGAATATGTAGTAAGATTTATCTGAACTAAAAAAACTTGGAGCTGTCAATACCGGAATTGTAGAATTTGACTGACCGGTATTAGTAAATTGCAAATGTGAATGATAATTCATTAATCCTTTTTGATTACGAATAATAGGTCCTGTAAACTCTTTAGCATCAGTAATGACCGAGTGGTCTCGTTTATATACTGAAATATCTTGCCAAGTACTAATTTCAGTACTATCTTCTTCAGTGCTTGGTATATCATCAGCTCGTAACCAAAGTTCTGTTAGTAAATTTACACCTCCCGGATTAGGTCGTCCACTGGTAAAAGAAACGTAATCATCATTCTCTATCTCAACTCCTTTAACGATTCCGTCATTAACAGGATAAATACGAGTTTTTGAAGGATCAAACGTTTCAACAGAACTAACTATAACATATTTAGCATCAACATTTAATTTCATGTTGACAGTTAGACTTTTAGTTCCTGTAACCTTCGTTTTTAAGGTTCTTTTTAATTTAAAAAATATATCTTCACTCAATATGCTGTTAGAATATTTTTCTCCTTGCAAATGTTCATACCGTTCTACACCAATCTCATCATTAGATCCAAACATCAAAAAAGTGTTATTGGTTAAAGTTCCATTATTGTTATCATTTAATTCTGTTAATTCATCTCCAACATAAGCGGTTAAAGTTGATAAATCAAAATTAGTTGATTGTTTTTGATATAAACCGTATTGATCATCTCTTCCTAAACCAAATACATGGTTTTGATAGGACATGAAATTTTCTCCGTCCCAAATTTTTTCACCTTTTGAATTAACATAATTTGGAAATGATATCTCGTCAGCTGATTCTAAAGAAATACCATATTTAACGGATAAGTAAGAATGAATTTTTTGTAAATCCATATCTGTTAAATAGGTATTTTGAGGGGCAGATAATACAATTATTTCTTGTATTTCACCTTCAAAAGAATTTAGATTTTTTACATTTCCAGCTCCCACCACACTCTGTCCATCTCCCAGCTTTATTGAATAGGATCTAAATGTGTTTTCGGGAATAGAGTTGAAATAGAGCATCTGGGTTAAAGTTGTACTATTAGGACGAATTATCCCGACTATACCATAATTTTTACCTTGACTGATTTTACTTCTATAAGTTCCGCCCGCTGTAGTAAAATATGGAAACCCGGTAGACCAACCCGAATAATTATTTCTCGCAGAATTTAATGAATAAACGTAATGTATACCTGTAGGTTTATCTAATATTGATACATAAAATACATAATACGCTTTACTTGCAGATATTTTTAAATCCGGCCCCGCTAAAAAAGCTTTAGATCTTGGTTCAAAATACATAGACGGTTGAAAATTCATTAAATCTCCGGTTTTTTTATACACCGGCAAATTTTCATTAACTTTCTTATGATCTCTTCCATTACCGGATACATCCTTCCATAAATCCACCGGTTGATTATCCATCAATGAGCCGACTCCCCCTTCTTGAGGCCGGTCTGCTTTTAACCATAACTCTACATTGCTATCAAACCCACCGGGACTTTGTCCCAACAAAAGCACGGGTATTACAAAATAAAATAAAAATGAATAATAAGTAATTGATCCATAACTAGCTTTTCTTTTCATATAATTTAGTTTTTTATACAGTTATAATTCTATTGATTTAGATAGAATTTTAGCCATACATCAATTCATTATAGTAATATATTTTAAAAAATTATTTAGGGCTTAATTTATCTTCTATAATAAACAATGATTTATTATTTATTATCTGCAAAGAATAAAAATGATATTAACAATATATTATCTAATCAATTATAATGTATGTTTTTTAACCTGCAAATGTAACAAAGTATTAACAAAGAAAATAAGCATTATACACATTAAATGTACATTATATCTCATTTAAAATTATAAGTAGTTAATTTTAAATACCTTAGTTTTTAACGCTTATTTAATATTTTATTAAAATAATTTTAAAATATGAGATATATAAATTTTTATTCTGCTTTAGAAACATATTTATTTTAAATAAATAAAAATTTAAATTGCACAATCAAAAAAAACAACTTATCTTTGTAGGATTTTAAAAAAATCGATTTAATAAAAAAGTTTGTATAATCACACTAATTAAATCTTTTGAATAACTCTGAATCATTACCTAAAACAATAAACAAAAAAGGAAGAATTCCTTTTAACAAAAAGTTTATCCCTCTACTATTCCAGATTCAGGGCAAGAAATCATCTTTAGAAGATACCGGAAATATTTTTTTTAAATATTCATTTAAAACATCTTATTATATAAGATGTTTTTTTTTATTTTTAAAAAGCAATAATAAAAATTACACTATTATAACACCAATTAAACTAATATATAAATAATGAATCATTTTATCACTTTAGAAAATCTTGATCTAAGTTTGATTGAGGAATTAGTGGATGATGCGATAAGCTTTAAAAAGAAAAAAGCTTTTCCAAATCTGTCTAATCATTATATATCCAACCTTTTTTTCGAGAACAGTACTCGAACCAAACTCAGCTTTGAAATGGCTGAGAAAAAAACAGGAATGGAAATTATATATTTTGATGCAGAGAGTTCAAGTGTTAAAAAAGGTGAAACTCTTTATGATACAGTTAAAACTTTAAATTCCATAGGGGTTGAATGTTTTGTTATAAGACATATGCAAGATAGATTTTATGATGATTTAATTACAAAAATAGAGGTGCCCATCATTAATGCCGGTGATGGTTGCGGAGACCACCCTACCCAATCTTTATTAGATTTAGTAACCATATATGAGGAATTCGGTACTTTTAGAGATCTGAATATAGTAATTGTTGGCGATGTGATACATAGCAGAGTAGCTCATTCAGATGCTAAAATTTTAAAAAGACTGGGATCTTCTATAACATTTGCGACTCCGGAATTTTGGAGAGATTCCAGCATGACTATGGGAACCTATGCTTCTCTTGATTCAGTAATACAAGAAGCAGACGTTGTGATGTTATTAAGGAATCAAAACGAAAGACATGCGAAACAATATGACGAAAAAAATTTTTTAGAATTATATGGATTAACAAAACAGAGAGCCGATAAAATGAAATCCTCGGCAATCATTATGCATCCGGCACCTATTAACCGTAATGTTGAGATTGATGAGAATCTTATCGAATCTTCAAAATCAAGAATATTTACGCAGATGACGAATGGAGTTTTTGCCAGAATTGCTGTGCTTAACTATGTTTTTAATTCATAACCATATTCAAACCACTATAATAAATTAACAACCCTTGAAAAGAAAATTAGTATTAGAAAACGGATTAGTATTTAATGGCGAAGGCTTTGGGAGCGACCAATTCACAATCGGTGAAGTTGTTTTTACCACAGGTATGACCGGTTACCAAGAAACCTTATCAGATCCTTCCTTCCACAAGCAAATTATTGTTTTCACCTATCCATTAATAGGGAATTATGGAATTAATTCCAGCGATTTTGAATCCCTTAATTCTTTTGTAGGTGGAATTATCGTTCATGAATACGCTGAAACAGAATCTCACTGGAAAAGCCAAATGAACATCGATTCTTTTTTGAAAAAACAAAATATTCCCGGTTTAAGCGGTATTGATACCCGCGCCTTGGTAAAAACCATACGAACCAAAGGCAGTATGAAAGGTAAATTCTGTGATGAAAATGAAAACATTGATGAAGTAATTAAATCTCTACAAGAGACCAAGTTAGGACATCACGTTCCCGAAGTTTCTACACCAAGAGCCTATAGTGCTCCAGCAGAAGGACACAGAATTGTATTGATAGATTATGGAATGAAAAAAAGCATTTTAAAAGAATTATGCTTACGAAATTGTGATGTAGTGGTAGTACCTTATAATACAGATTCAAGCTCTATATTAGAATTAAACCCCGATGGAATTATGCTCTCCAATGGTCCCGGTAATCCGGAAGAATTAACCGAATCTATAAACACTATAAAAGAATTGAGCGGAAAAGCCCCGATATTCGGAATTTGCTTAGGTCACCAATTATATGCCCTTGCACACGGAGCTAAAACTTTTAAAATGTTATTCGGACACAGAGGTGCAAATCATCCGGTAAAAGAACTTGCCACTAACAGAGTGTATATAACTTCTCAAAATCACGGATATGTAGTTGATGAAGAATCTTTACAAAACACAACTTTAGAAGTAACGCATCGAGCTTTAAATGACGGAACTATAGAAGGATTACAGGATAAAAAGAATTGGGCATTTACTGTCCAATACCATCCCGAATCCAGTCCGGGCCCTCATGATAACGAATATTTATTTAACCGCTTTATGTCTATGGTAGAAGAATTTAAAAATAAATAATAAAATTCTTTATATCCGAATAGTTAAGCACTATCGAATTATTACTAGGTTAAAAAGGATTAATGTAAAAGAATTAGTAAAAATTCATATAAACTGAAGTCACTACTTCAAACTAAAAATTAAAAAAACAACATGCCAAAACGCACAGATATAAATAAAATTCTTGTAATAGGTTCAGGACCTATCATTATCGGACAAGCTGCTGAATTCGATTATGCGGGAACCCAGGCTTGTCTGGCTCTTAAGGAAGAAGGATACAAAGTCGTTCTTGTTAATTCGAATCCTGCAACGATCATGACCGATAAAGAAATTGCCGATAAGGTATACATGGAACCGTTAACATTAGATTTTCTTCAACAAATTATTGCATTAGAGCGTCCCGATGCGTTGTTACCATCTTTGGGAGGACAGACCGGACTTAATCTTGCCGTTGAATTAGCTAAAGCAGGTACGCTAGCCCAATATGATGTTGAAATTATCGGAACCAAATTATCTTCCATTGAGCAGGCCGAAGACAGAGATTTGTTCAAACAATTAATGGAAAACATTAATGAACCTATTGCAGAAAGTATAATTGTTAATGACGTGGAGTCATCGGTGGAATTCGCTAATCAAATTGGTTATCCGATAATTGTTAGACCTGCTTTTACTCTGGGAGGCACCGGAGGTGGAATAGCAGAAAATGAAACCGAACTAAGGGAAATTACTGATTCCGGATTAAAATACAGTCCGGTTCATCAATGTCTTATAGAGAAAAGTATTGCCGGATATAAGGAAATTGAGTATGAAGTAATGAGGGATGCCAATGACAATGCCATAGTAGTTTGTAATATGGAAAATTTTGATCCGGTTGGAATACATACCGGAGATTCCATTGTTTTCGCTCCTAGTCAAACATTAGCAGATCAAGAATATCAATTACTTAGAAATTCTGCATTAAAAATAATCCGCGCTTTAAAAATTGAAGGAGGTTGTAATGTTCAATTTGCTTTAGATCCTTCTAGTAGAGATTATATAGTCATCGAAGTAAACCCAAGAGTTAGCCGTTCGTCTGCATTGGCCTCTAAAGCTACCGGATATCCGATTGCAAAATTGGCGGCTAAAATTGCGGTAGGATTAACTCTGGACGAAATGAAAAATCCGGTAACTAATACTACTTATGCTTGTTTTGAACCTTCGCTGGATTATGTTGTTGCCAAAATCCCTCGATGGCCTTTTGATAAATTTCAAAGTGCCAACAGGCATCTAGGAACTCAGATGAAAGCCACCGGTGAAGTTATGGCTATAGGAACTTCAATTGAAGAATCATTATTAAAGGCTGTACAATCTTTGGAAATAGGTTGTTTGCATTTAACTAAAAAAGATATGACGCCGTATGATTCTACGACATTGGAAAAGAGACTTAAAAATGCCGATGATGAACGTCTGTTTTTAATTGCCGAAGCTTTACGAAACGGTGTAAGTATTCAAAAAATACATGAAATAACCAAGATAGACCTATTCTTCCTGGCTAAAATATTACATATCATCAATATTGAAAATGAAGTAAAAGAAAAACCAAAAAATATTGAGGTTTTAGCAAAAGCCAAAAAATACGGATTTTCTGATTGGGAAATTGCCCAATTATGGAGCATGGAAGAAAAGCAAGTGTATTCTTTGAGAAAGGAAAACTCTATTATTCCGGTGTATAAAATGGTCGATACGTGTGCTGCTGAATTTATATCCACAACCCCATATTTTTACAGTACTTACGGTATTGAAAATGAATCGGTACGTTCTGATAAGAAAAAAGTGATTGTATTAGGTTCCGGACCTATACGAATCGGACAAGGGGTGGAATTTGATTATGCTACCGTACACAGTGTTTTAGCCCTTAAAGAGTCAGGATATGAAGCTATTATCATCAACAGCAATCCGGAAACCGTTTCTACAGATTTCAGCATTTCTGATAAACTTTATTTTGAACCTCTAACCAGAGAATCCATCACTTCTATTATAGATTTAGAAAAACCGGACGGTGTTTTAGTTCAATTTGGTGGTCAAACGGCCATTAACTTGGCTCAAGCTGCCATAGATGCCGGAGCAAAAATATTGGGTACTACGCTGGAAGATATAGATCGAGCTGAAGACCGTAAAAAATTCGAAGAACAATTAAACGAATTAAATATCGCTCGTCCTAAAGGCGATACAGTATTTACGTTAGAAGAAGCCTTACATGTAGCTAATTCCATTGGGTATCCGGTTGTTATTCGTCCTTCTTATGTTTTAGGAGGAAGAGCCATGCAAATTGTATATCAAGATTCTGAATTGGAACGATATATGAAAGAAGCGATCAATGTTCATGAGAAACAACCTATTCTAATTGATAAATACTTAATTGGAAAAGAAATTGAAGTAGATGCAATTTCCGATGGCGAAAATGTTTTTGTTCCCGGAATTATGGAACACATTGAAAAAGCCGGAGTTCATTCCGGAGATTCTATTGCTGTATATCCTTCCCAAACATTAACAAAAGAAGAAAAAGAAGAAATTATCAGACAAACCCAAGCATTAGCCAGAGGATTTAAAATCATTGGATTAATGAATATACAGTTTGTTTTAATGAGCGGAAAAATATACGTTCTGGAAGTTAATCCGCGTTCCAGCCGAACCATTCCATTCATGAGCAAAGTAACCGGTATTCCTTTAGCAAAAATAGCAACAAAAGCTGTTTTAGGCCAATCTTTGAAAGAGCAAGGGTATGCTATGGATTGTTATTCGGAACCTCGCAATATATACATTAAAGCTCCTGTTTTTTCATTTGCTAAATTACGTTCTGTAGATATTACGTTAGGCCCTGAAATGAAATCGACCGGTGAGGTTATTGGAAAAGATACTACTTATGAAAGAGCTCTTTATAAAGCTTTAAGAGCGGGTCAAATCAATATACCTATTTTAGGAAATGCCATATTTACAGTAGCAGACAAGGATAAAGCCGAGGCTCTCCCATTAGCGAAGAGATTCTATGATATAGGTTATACAATTATGGCTACCGAAGGAACTGCCAAGTATTTCCGAGATTATAACATTCCTGTTGTTGAAATTAACAAGATTGAAAGTGAGGACAACAATATTGTTAAAATTATGCAACAAGGAAAAGCTCAATTTGTTATTAATACACTTTCTAATGACGGTACGGCTCAAGAAGACGGCTTTTTAATTCGACGAAATGCTGTTGAAAACAGTGTGGCTTGTTTTACTTCTTTGGATACTACCGCCGCCGTAATTCAAGTATTAGAATCAATAGTATTTGATATTAAACCTTTTTAAATTTAAATTTTATAAAATATTCATACAAAAAAGCCCTGTAAAAACAGGGCTTTTTTGCATTTATAGTTTTTCGATGTTTGTTTTTATTTCTTTAATAGTATCTTTTCATATCTGATTACGACTAATATAAATACACAATATGGTAAAAGTATCGCTTATTCAAGCTCTATTTTTATCTAGTAAAATACATTTTATACCACTTAATTACGTTTATCGTAAAACTTATTGTAATACATTTTTTACTATAATAAATTTGATTTTATTTACAAAAGATACAGAATTTATGAAATAAAAAATTTATTTTTGATCAAATTTACATTATAATTATGGCTAAAGAATTGAATTCTGATCTTGGAAAACTCCTATTACGTGTTTCAATAGGCGGATTAATGGTCTTCCATGGAATATCTAAATTATATCATGGACACGATTTTATAAAAGGAATGCTTACTTCAAAAAATTTGCCTGAATATCTCTGGCTTGGTGTTCCTTTAGGGGAAGTCTTTGCTCCTATTTGTATCTTATTAGGGGTTTTTACAAGGATTTCATCCCTTTTAGTAGCATTTACTATGCTTATGACTTTTTATTTGGTGCATGGGATGGAAGGTTTTTCACTATCACAAACCGGAGGTTTAAAAGTTGAACTTAACCTATTTTATTTATTAACCTCATTAGCGCTTTTCTTCTTAGGTTCAGGAAAATATAGCGTATATAAAGGAAACAAAGGAATTATGATATAAATGATTTCTTTCAAATTTTTGTTCATTATTTTTTTTACTACTATATTAATCCATACATGAATTTTGAAAAAATATTTGCCCACAATGAAACATGGATAGCAGAAAAGTTATCTATCGATAAGGAGTATTTCCATAAGCTATCAGAAGGACAGAATCCTGAAGTTCTTTATATTGGTTGTTCTGATAGTCGGGTAGCAACAGAAGAGTTACTTGGAGCTAAACCCGGAGAAGTTTTTGTCCATAGAAATTTAGCCAATATGGTTATTAGCACAGATTTTAATGTTCAATCTGTAATAACATATGCTATCGATCATTTAAAAGTTAAACAAATCATTGTTTGTGGACATTATTATTGTGGCGGAGTTAAAGAGGCTATGGAGGCTAAAGACCTGGGACTTTTAAATCCGTGGTTGCGAAATATCAGGGACGTTTATAGAATTCATAAAGATGAATTAAATTTAATTACCGATTCAGAGGAAAAATACAATCGGCTTATTGAATTGAATGTGGAAGAACAATGCATTAATTTAATTAAAACCGCTGCTGTACAAAAAGCTATTATAGAAAGTAATCTAAAGGTTCATGGCTGGATTTTCGACATACGATCCGGAAAATTAATTGACATGAAAATTAATTTCAAAAAGATTCTAAAAGAGATTATGGAAATATATAATCTTTATGAAGGGAAAAGTTTATTTTAATATATGAAAACAAACCAACGGGTCAATTACCTTTCTCTACTAAATTAAAATGTAATTTTATTTCCAATAAAAACATTTATAAAAATAATGGGAGAGTTAACTATTTGCTAATCTCTCCCAAAATAAAAATAATAAAGTAATTGTTTATATTTTAGTCCATTCGATACCAAAAACCAAATAAGCGATAATTAAGGTAAATACAACATTAAAAGTTTGTGCTCCTAAAAATACTAAAGTAGCTTTTCTGTTTTCTTTATTAATTAACGTTTTAAAATTAGTTTCTAATCCTATGGAGGTAAACCCTAAGGCAAACCATAATCCTTGAAATTTCTTCAATACACCAAGAACCGGTTTATATTGCTCAGTTGGAATAACAAATGAGAACAACAAAGAAGCTAAGATAAAACCTATAACAAATTTAGGAAATCGATCCCAAATTACTTTTAGATTAGGTTTATCAGCAAACTCATTCCCTTCTTTTTTAGTATAACTCCAATAAACAGCTATTAAAAAGGCAGCAATACCTAACAATACATTTTGTGAGAACTTAACTATTGTACTAATTTTAAGTGCTTCTTCTCCATAAACGGCTCCGGTTGCAGCAACTGCTCCGGTGGTATCAATTGTTCCACCAATCCATGCACCGGCCATTACTTCTCCTAATCCTAATAATTTAGCTAATGCCGGCATAATGATAATCATAGGTACAGCGACTACTAAAACTAGTGATACTACATAAGATAATTTTTTAGAATCTCCTTTTATTGCCCCTGCCGTTGCTATAGCAGCTGAAACTCCACAAATGGATACCGCACTGGAAAGCATCATAGACATTTCCTTATCTATATTAAATTTTTTGCACAGCCAGAAAGAAAAATACCATACAGAGAAAACTACTACTACCGATTGTATTAATCCCAAAGCACCCGCCTGCATAATATCTTGAAAAATAATGGTTGAGCCTAGAAAGATCAATCCTATTTTCACATACATTTCAGAAGATAAACATCCTTTCATCCACTGCGGAGTACCTATAAAGTTATTAATAACTAATCCTATAAGCAAACAAAATATTACGGTTTCAAATCCCCAATAATTCATTACCGAGTTTCCGCCAATTACCATGGCAACTATAGTAAGAATAAACAGTAAGGGAAACCCTTTTGCTGAACTCATAGGTTTTCCTTGTAACAGATCTGCCAATAGTAATAAAACATAAGAAACAATAAAAATGATAAAAATATTTATAAAATTTTTACCTGTTAAAACATTGGACAATAAATCGTCACCGGTGCTCCATTTAAATGTAGGCCAACTTAGTGTATACCCGAATGAAGAATATAAAATAATACCTAATACTATGACCAATCCACCAATAATTGTGGCTGTCCAATCCTCTGTTAAACTCAGTTTTTTCATTTCTTATTTTTGATGTTCTTTAAAAAAGTTTTTTAGTTTTATTTTAGATCAAAACTCCGCAAATGTAATAATTCCTATCGAAATAATAGGAATTCAACTAAAATTTTTTACCCAGATTCGCAGTTTGTAGCAAATACACCCTTATATTGTTTATAAAAAATGTATTTTTGCACTATTGTAGAAAATATGAAGAACATAAGAAATTTTTGCATTATTGCCCATATAGATCATGGCAAAAGCACTTTAGCAGACAGACTTTTACAACAAACCAAAACTATTTCTGATCGCGAACTGCAAGAACAGACCTTAGATGATATGGACTTAGAACGCGAACGGGGTATTACTATAAAGAGTCATGCTATTCAAATGGAGTATGAATATAAAGGGGAAAAATATGTTTTGAATTTGATCGATACTCCCGGGCATGTTGATTTTTCTTATGAAGTTTCTCGTTCTATTGCTGCCTGTGAAGGTGCCTTATTAATTGTTGATGCAGCACAAAGTATTCAGGCACAAACCATATCCAATCTTTATTTAGCGTTAGAACACGACTTGGAAATTATTCCAGTTTTAAATAAAATTGACCTACCTTCTGCAAATCCTGAAGAAGTTACCGATGAAATTGTAAATCTTCTCGGTTGCAAACCTGAAGACGTTTTACGCGCCAGTGGAAAGACCGGAGCGGGGGTTGAAGAATTGTTGGAGCAAATTGTGGAAAGAATCCCGGCACCATCCGGAGATCCTAATGCTCCATTACAAGCCTTGATTTTTGATTCTGTTTTTAATCCTTTTCGAGGAATAGAGGCCTTTTTCAAGGTTGCAAACGGCAGCATATCTAAAGGTCAAAAAGTGAAATTTATGGCTACCGGTAAGAGCTATGATGCCGATGAAATAGGAACTTTAAAACTAAATCAAGTTCCAAAAAATGTTATACATTGCGGTGATGTGGGATATATTATAAGTGGTATTAAAGAAGCTCGTGAAGTTAAGGTAGGTGACACCATCACATCGGTTGAACGCCCTGCATCTGAAGCTATTGCCGGATTTGAAGAAGTAAAACCAATGGTGTTTGCCGGAATATATCCGGTGGACACAGAAGAATATGAATTGTTGCGCTCTGCATTGGAAAAGCTTCAACTTAATGATGCTTCTCTTGTTTTTGAACCGGAATCATCCGCTGCTTTAGGATTTGGCTTCCGTTGCGGATTTTTAGGTATGCTTCACATGGAAATCATTCAAGAGCGTTTGGAACGAGAATTTAAAATGACTGTAGTTACTACCGTTCCCAATGTATCTTATAATGCCTATTTAAATAAGGATCCTGAAAAAGCGATTGTAGTACATAATCCTTCGGAACTTCCGGAACCTACGTCTTTAAATCGTGTGGAAGAACCTTATATCAAAGCTTCAATCATCACCAAATCAGATTTTATTGGTTCTGTAATGAACCTTTGTATTGATAAAAGGGGCGAACTGACTAACCAATCGTATTTAACTACAGACCGAGTAGAGCTATTTTTTGAAATGCCTTTAGCTGAGGTGGTTTTTGACTTTTATGATAGACTCAAAACTATTTCCAAGGGATACGCTTCTTTTGATTATTCACCTTGCGGAATGAGAACTTCCAAGCTGGTAAAAGTTGACATCCTTATAAATGGTGAACCTGTGGATGCTTTATCTGCTTTGATTCATCAAGATAATGCCTATACTATAGGTAAAAAAATGTGTGAAAAGTTAAAAGAATTAATTCCAAGACAACAATTTGACATTCCTATTCAAGCAGCACTTGGTGCTAAGATTATCGCTAGAGAAACTATTAAAGCTTTACGAAAAGACGTTACTGCCAAATGTTACGGAGGGGATATATCTCGTAAAAGAAAATTACTGGAAAAACAAAAAGAAGGTAAGAAACGAATGCGACAAATTGGTCGAGTGGAAGTCCCGCAATCTGCATTTTTAGCGGTATTGAAACTGGATTAAAATTGTTTACTATTGAAAGATTATAGGCTATAATTTATGCTTATTGTATTTTTTTATAGGAGTATCATATTACGATAATTGATTGGATTATTGATTTATTTACCTTCTATAATTATTTTGTACCTTAATAAGTTATAGTATATATACTTGCATATATTTTTTCTAGAAGGTAAACACATTTATTTCCTAGCTGTTATCTTTTTTATATAAATTAAACTTCTAATTATTATTATTTTATATTCATTATTTAGTACTTTTATCTATAAAAATAATTTGAACACTACTTTTTATGTTTTTATATCTATTTAAACATTTATTAAAGTTATATTCTAAGAGTTTTTAAATAATTTATATAGTATTTATAATCTAATTATATTTAATTTTTATGTAAAATTCGAATTCCATTAAATTTTAAATAGACAAACAAATTGTTTATTATTTTTGCATAATTTTTTTATAGATTAATTTTCGTAACCAATCCTAATAATATACTACAAATAGTAAAAAGGGATTCAGTGTTCTTTACCATTTAATACAGTTAAGACAATGTATTTATAAAATTTTAACATCGGTTATATTATTGTTTTCTATCTCTATTAAAAAAATAGTGAGGAGAATTCTTACCAAGTAGCATAATTTCATAAATAACATTCTTACAATTAAATGGATATTGTATTACATATTTTAAAAATTTTTACATAGCGATTTAAAAACTCTTATATACTATGATTTTTGAAAAAATATTGGAAGAAATAAACGATGTAGTGCCTATTTCCAGAGAGGAAAAAGAGTATCTAAAGTCTATTTTAAAATTTAAAAAGTTAAACAAAAGAGATTCTCTTTTGCATCAAGAAGAGGTTGAAGATAATTATTATTATGTACTTTCCGGTTGTTTACGAAGTTATATTAACGACAAAAAAGGATTGGAGCAGGTTCTTCAATTTTCATCTAAAGGTTGGTGGATTGCAGATAATGAAAGTATTATATACAATCAACCTGCTAAATTCAATATTGTTGCAGATTTAGATACTGAAATACTTATTTTATCTAAAAAAGCAAAAGAAGAATCCGTTAAAAGGTTTCCAAAATTAGAACTTTATTATAATGAAAGTTTAATCCGTTCTGTAATTTTCTTACGTAATCGTTTATATGAAATATTAAGTTTATCTGCAGAAGAACGGTATAGAAATTTTTGTATTATGTTTCCTGAATTAAAAAATTCAATATCTCAAAAACATATCGCCTCATACATTGGTATTACTCCTGAATTTTTTAGCGCTATGAAAAAAAAATTAAAAGACAAGCAAACATGCGTTGAGGAATTTTAATTATATATTCTTAAGTTATTTAAATTTGTGAAAATATATTTCAGCTTTAAAAAAGGAGATAAAGATAGTTGATAAATAATGTATTTATTTTAAATTTACTTTATGGACCTAATAAAATATTGCATACTATTATTACAAGAAACCAATCAAGTTACTTTACCTTCTTTTGGAAAATTTGAATTAAAATTTAATTCGGTGAGAGAGGATCAGGAAACTAATCAACTACTCCCCCCCTCCTATTCCCTTTCTTTTACTCAGCAACATAACCTCAATGATATCGCTTTAGCCAGTGTAATTGCTGAATTGAATTCAATAGATGTTAAGAGAGCTAAAGATTTTGTTTATCAGACAATTAAGGAGTGGAAAAAAAATTTAAAATCGGAAACATATTTAACCATTGAAAATTTAGGAACATTTACAGCTGAAAAAGAAAAAATTATTTTCAGTTTGAGTGAAAAGAGTTTTGTTACTTACAAAAATTTTGGTCTACTTCCTCTATAATTGAATTGAAATTCATGAAAGCTAAAACTCCCTCTGATTCAAGAACCATAATGACCACCATTGTGCTAACGAATGAAACCAATGCTTATAATAATATGTTTGGTGGGGATTTACTTTCTTTAATGGATCGAGCATGTGCCATAGCCGCTCAAAGACATGCGGAAGCTAAAGTTGTGACTGCTTCTGTTAATCATGTTTCCTTTTCAACACCTATTCCATTAGGAAGCACCGTAGAAGTCATAGCTAAGGTTTCTAGAGCTTTTGGATCTTCTATGGAAGTATTTGTCGATATATGGGTGGATGATGCAATAAATCATACAAAGACCAAATCCAATGAAGGGATATATACTTTTGTAGCTTTAGATGAATTTATGAAACCTAAAAAAATACCTGACTTAGTACCTGAAACTGAAGAAGAAATAGTTAGATATAACTCAGCCCTTCACAGAAGGGAATTATCTTTGCTGCTATCCGGAAGAATTACACCGTCAGAAGCTGTTGAATTAAGAAAAATATTTACGATGGATAAATAAAATTAAACTGTTTCTGTAAAAGTCTGTAAATGCAAATGATCTCCATCGAAAACGGCATAGGTATAATACGAAATCCAATCCCCTAAATTTACATAGTGGCTGTTTTTATCTTCACCAATTAATAAATCCATAGGTAAATGACGATGCCCGTAAATAAAGTAATCATAATGTTTTTCATTCAATTTTTCTTTAGAAAAGACAATCAGCCATTCATTATCTTCCCCTAAGAATTTAATATCTTCCTCCCCGCTAATTAATTTATTTTTTCTTGATAAATAAGTACCTAAGGCTATTCCTACATCCGGATGCAACCATCTGAAAAACCATCGAGCAACAGGATTCGTAAAAAGTTTTTTCATTCTTTTATACCCTCGATCTCCCGGTCCCAATCCATCTCCATGAGCAATAAAAAAACTTTTGTTGTTGATGATAAATGTTTGTTCCTCATTAAAAACTGTTATTGCTAATTCTTTTTGAAGATAATCTCTCATCCATAAATCATGATTTCCGGTAAAAAAATATATTTTAACCCCTGAATCTGAAAGTTCAGCTAATTTTCCTAATATTCGAACAAATCCTTTGGGTACAACGGTTTTATATTCATGCCAAAAATCAAATAAATCCCCTAATAGGAATAATACTTGAACATCAGGTTTAATTTGTTCTAAAAATTTTACGAAAATCTTTTCTCTTTTTCTGGATGAAACTTCATCAGGTGCTCCTAAATGCTGATCTGAGGCAAAATAAACTTTTTTGCCTGCCATAAGATTAATTTCTATTGGTCTTCCCTTATCCATTCACCATATGACGTTTCGGTTTCATATAATTTAAGCTTCGCTAATAAAATATTTTCAGGAAGCTCTGATTGTATCTTTTCGGCAAAATCCATCAACATATTCTCACATGTGGGCTGATAATTCATAAAAATAACTTTATGCCCTTGATTTTGCAATTGCTCTCCTAATTGTTTATGTTCTGTTTGAGCGTTTAAAATAATGGCATGATCTAAAGGATTTATAATTAATTTTTTTACAATAGATTTTAACTCTCCAAAATCCATAACCATTCCATTTTTAACATGGTGAATATCATTACACGGCTCTCCTTTTACAGTAACATACAATTTATAAGAATGCCCATGAATGTTTTTACATTTACCATCATATCCCCACAGAGCATGTGCTGTTTCAAATGTAAATATTTTAGTCAGCCTTATCACAATAAATAAATTTGTTTATATTACGCAAAGATAATTGAAAAATACTCATGTGGCAAGAAATACTCTCTACCCTGTTTCCTAATAGATGTATTGGTTGTGAAACAATTATTTCTTCATCACAACACTATGTATGCGAAAGGTGTAAAGCTCATTTACCTTTTACTTATATTCCTTTTGACAACGCAAATTCAATTCACAGCCAACTTAACAATTCTGCGAAAATAGAATTTACATCTTCCTTATTATTTTTCTCAAAAGAAAATATTACACAACAATTAATTCATCATTTAAAATATAAAAATAAACCGGAAATCGGTTCATGGTTAGCTGAGATTTGGTTTATGCAAAATGAGAACAATCCTTGTTTAAAAGAAGTAAAAACCATTGTTCCGGTCCCTATTCATTCGAAAAGATATAAAAAAAGAAACTATAATCAAATTTTGCTCTGTTGCAAAAAATTAGCAACTTTAATGAATTGCAATTTCGACGAGCATGTTCTCCGACGAATTTCTCATACGAAATCTCAAACCCAGTCCAACAGAGAAGAACGTATAAAGAAAATGGAAAACGCTTTTATAAGAAATTCAAATTGTTCGAATCACTATCTATTGGTTGATGATGTCTTAACAACGGGTGCTACCTTAATTGCATGCACTCAAGAACTGTTAAAAACCAATGATTCTCAAGTAAGTATATTTACTTTGGCAACAACAATATAAATATAAAATATAGAATAATTCAGAAAAAAGCCCTTAAGACAAAACTATTGAAGATAAGATAATTGAATATTATCTTTATTCCCAAATAAAAATAAAAATAATTTAATGAAAAGTTGTAAAGAATATTTTTTTTTTATAATTTTATACATTAATTTTAAGTACATAAAACTATCATTTTATCAAGGAAATTTTCATAATTTTTAGATATAAATTGCTTATGAAGAAATTTTTATTTTTTATTACGTTGCTTTTTTCAATTAACCTGGTTACTGCAAAAGATTTTCCGGCTAATATTTTAATGAACTTTTATTTACAAGAGCAACCTTATACTAAATCAAAATTATATCCTAACCCGGCAGTAAATTTTATACTTGTTAAGAATTCAAGTTCTTATAAAATCGATAATATTTCTGTTTTATCCATGGTCGGTACCAATTTAATCGATAAAGATATAATTGACTCCAATCTTAATCAGGAAATTAATATTTCAAAACTTCCTACAGGAAGATATTTTGTTAAAGTTACTTATTCCGATGGAAGCAGAGAAATTCTAACCCTTATCAAGTTATAATTCTAAGCTTTATTAGCAATTATAGTAATTTTTTATTTGGCATATTAATTGACCTTAGTACACGTACAAACTTTGGAGGATACGGCATTTCTAATTAATAATCAATACTATACCCATTTAAGATTTAAAAAAAGCAGTTTTCTTTTTTTAGATATCTGAAAGTTTGTCATTAAATCTTTAATACGAAACATTATGAAGTTTGACATATTGTCATTAGATCAAGTTATGCAAAATGATAGTGAATTTATTCCTTTATTAAGCCAGGATGAAGAAGATAAAATGATGAATGAAACTTTTCCTACAGTTTTACCCTTACTTCCGGTAAAAAATGTAGTTTTATTTCCCGGGGTTGTTATACCAATTACTGCCGGAAGAAATAAATCCATCAATTTATTACAAGATGCTCAACAAAACGATAAGATAATAGCAGTCATTACACAAAAAGATGTAAATGCAGATAATCCGACTATAAATGATATGTACTCAGTAGGTACTATAGGTAAAATATTAAAATTACTTAAAATGCCTGATGGAAGTACCATGGTAATTATTCAGGGGATACGTAAATTTTCTATTAATAATATACTTGAGGAGGAGCCTTATTTAAAAGCAGAAATTACATTATTGGAAGACAAAAGAAAGGTTTCCAATAAAAATAAAGAACATTTTAATGTTTTATTGGAAAGCCTTCGTGAAACAGCCATTAAAATTATTAATGAAAATCCGGCTATCCCTTCAGACGCTTCTTTTGCTATTAAAAATATTGAAGGCAGCTCCTTGTTGGTAAATTTTGTTGCTTCCAATCTTGATTTGCCGTTAGTAAAAAAGCAGGAATTACTGGAAGTTAATAGTTTGTTAGATCGTGCTTCCAAAACGTTAAAGTACCTGAACGTTGAGCTTCAAAAAATATCTTTAAAAAATTCCATTCAGGATAAGGTTAACTCTGACCTCAGCAAACAACAACGTGAATATTTCCTACACCAGCAAATGAAAACCATTCAGGAAGAGTTGGGAGGCGTTTCTTATGAAGCTGAAGTTCAAGAAATGAAAGAAAAAGCTTCGAAAAAAAAATGGAGCAAGTCTATAAATGAACACTTTGAAAAAGAACTTAATCGCTTAGTTCGCATGAACCCGCAAACACCCGATTATGGTGTTCAAAGGAATTATTTAGAATTAATGTTGGATTTGCCTTGGGAAAAATATTCTAAGGATAATTTTGATATTAATCATGCCGAAAGAGTTTTAAATAAAGACCATTTTGGTTTAGAAGATGTTAAGGAACGAATCTTAGAGTATCTCGCAGTCCTAAAACTTAAAGGAGATATGAAATCTCCCATCATTTGTTTATACGGTCCTCCCGGAGTCGGTAAAACTTCATTGGGTAAATCCATTGCTTCTGCTTTAGGAAGAAAATACGTTCGTATATCATTGGGAGGGTTGCATGATGAATCGGAAATTAGAGGACATCGTAAAACTTATATTGGGGCTATGCCGGGGAGAATTATTCAATCCATAAAAAAGGTTGGAACATCTAATCCCGTTATTGTTTTAGACGAAATAGACAAAATTAGCACCAGTGGACACGGTGACCCGTCATCTGCTTTACTTGAAGTTTTAGACCCCGAACAAAACAGTACTTTCCATGATAATTTCCTGGATGTAGATTACGACTTATCTAAAGTATTGTTTATTGCTACCGCCAACAATTTAGCCACCATACAACCGGCGTTGTTGGACAGAATGGAAATTATTGATATTTCCGGATATACTATTGAGGAAAAAGTAGAAATAGCTAATAAATATCTTTTACCAAAGCAAATCCTCGAACATGGACTTACCAAAAAAGATATTTCAATAAGTAAGAAAGAATTGGAATTTATTATCCAAGCATATACTCGAGAATCCGGTGTTAGAGGCTTAGAAAGGAAGATATCAAAAATTGTAAGGAATATTGCTTTACAAATTGCTCGCAATACTGAATACAATAAAAAATTGAGTCAAAATAAAATTATCGAAATCTTAGGTCCGCCTATGATGCCTGAAATGTCTGAAACTAATAAAGTTCCAGGAGTTGTTACAGGATTAGCCTGGACTCAAGTAGGAGGAGATATTCTTTTTATTGAAAGTATTCTTTCTAAAGGCAAAGGAAACTTAAGCATGACCGGAAATTTAGGTAATGTAATGAAAGAATCGGCTACTATTGCTTTGGAATACATAAAATCTAATTATAAAGAATTCGGTATCGATCCGCAAAAAATTGAAGAAAGTAATATACACATTCACGTTCCTGAAGGTGCAACCCCTAAAGACGGACCATCTGCCGGTATAGCTATGCTTACTTCTCTTGTTTCCTCTTTTACCGGTAAAAAGGTTAAGTCTAAATGGGCAATGACCGGTGAAATTACGTTACGGGGAAAAGTTCTTCCGGTAGGCGGCATTAAAGAAAAAATATTAGCTGCGAAACGGGCCGGTATAACCGATGTTATATTATGTGAAGAGAATAGAAAAGATATTGAAAAAATCAATCCCGATTATATTAAAGGCTTAAAAATACATTATGTAACTCAAATGTCTGAAGTGATTGATTTAGCTCTATAATAAAATTATAATAATTATAAGCCTGATTTTCATCAGGCTTTTTTATTTCTAATTATAATATATTTAAAATGCTACATTTATCAAATAATAAAATTTAATTTTTTTTGCTTACTGTTAAAATTTGAAAGTAAAGTACTATTAGATATATATAGACTTTAAAATTAGCTATTTTATTTTGTTTACCTTTGATATCATGAAAATAAAAGATATTGAACATTCATACCGTTCTCTTATTAATAAAGAGATTTCAACGGTACAATCACTTAAAAAAAAGATATTTATTATTGCTGCTTTAAGATTATCAGTAGTTCTTATTGCTGCTTTACTTTGTATTTTTACTTGGAAAAACAGCTACCTTACCGGCGGTATCATCTTTGTATCTTTTTCAATATTTATCTTGTTATTAAAGTTACATCAAAAACTGTTTTATAAAAAAAATTATTCAGATTCATTAATAACTTTAGCAGAAAATGAATGTAAAGCTCTTAATTACGATTTTTCATCTTTTGATGGAGGCCCAGAATATATCTCGACTGAACACAGCTTCAGCTACGATTTAGATTTATTTGGAGATCGATCGCTTTTTCAGGCTATTAATCGAACATGCACCTATCAAGGTAAAAAATTTCTTGCCTATCTGTTCCTTACTCCCTATTTAGACAAAAAAACAATTGTGGAAAATCAGGAAAGCATCCAAGAATTAACTTCAAAACAAGGTTGGGTAAACCATTTCCGAGTTTTAGGGTCTTTAAACGGAAAATTAGAAAATAAAGAAAATTTTGATTCAAATACATTTCCGGAAACATTTTTATTGCATAAAAATAAATTCTGGGAAATAATGATAAATATTATTCCCTGCTTGTATTTAATCTTACTTGTACTTACAGCTTTTAATTGGGTATCTGCATTATATTTTATT
The DNA here is from genome assembly GCF_011082725.1 of Apibacter sp. B3706. Lineage (NCBI taxonomy): Bacteria > Pseudomonadati > Bacteroidota > Flavobacteriia > Flavobacteriales > Weeksellaceae > Apibacter > Apibacter sp. B3706. The sequence goes on from NZ_CP049715.1 coordinate 1,874,523, forward strand.
CCTTTATGGATCATAACTTATGCAATTAATGCCTTTGCGAGTAAGCATGTAAATAATATAGTAAATAACATAGATAAAAAAACAGATGTTTTAAACACCTATACCTCACTTTTTAATGCCATAGAAGAGCAAAACTTTGATAGTTATTTGTTAGAAAAAAATCGTAAAATCCTTATCAAGAAAACTTCTGCATCAAAAGCTATCTATAAATTGAATAGATATTGTTCTCAATTAAATATGAGTATGGCTTATCCGATGATTTTATTTTTCAATCCGGTCTTATGTTGGAGTGTACGTTATGCTATTAAGATAGAAAAATGGTTAGATATCTATAAAAAGTATCTACCGAATTGGTTTGATTCTCTTTCTCATTTTGATGCTTGGTGCTCCCTGTCAACATATGCATATACTCACCCGGGATATTCATATCCTAAAATAAATACTGAACATTTTATATTTGATGGGAAAGAATTGGGCCACCCTCTACTTAACCGTTCCTCTTGTGTAACCAATGATGTTAAAATTTCAAAAGAAAATTATTTTTTAGTAATAACGGGAGCTAATATGGCAGGTAAAAGTACGTATTTAAGAACTATAGGGGTTAACCACGTGTTAGCCTGTATTGGTGCTCCGGTATACGCTAAGTCATTAGAAATATTCCCTGGAAATTTGGTAACTAATTTAAGAACTACAGATTCCTTAGTTGATCATGAATCTTATTTTTTCTCTGAATTAAAACGATTGAAAATGATTATTGATAGACTTCATTCCGGAGAACATTTATTTATCATTTTAGACGAAATTTTAAAAGGTACCAACTCTGAAGATAAGCAAAAAGGATCTTTAGCGCTTATGAAACAACTTATTTCGTTAAAAGGAAATGGCATTATTGCTACACATGATTTAGTACTAGGCAACTTGGAAGCAAATTATCCCGAAAATATAAAGAACTATCGTTTTGAAGCAGAAATTGCTCAGGATGAATTAGTGTTTGATTATAAATTAAAAGAAGGTGTAGCTCAAAATATGAATGCCACTTTTTTAATGAGAAAAATGGGAATTACTGGTATTGAATAAAAAAATACCTGCCTATTCGGCAGGTATTTATATAGTTAAATTTACATTTTCTTAAAAAGAATTTTCATCAATATCTAAACGAATAGCAAAGAAATAAACTCCTACTTCAAGATTGCCACCATTATTACCTGAACCACGTAATGCTGATCTGGTTTCCAATACTTGATCACCATTTAAACTGGTACTAAAAGTTAATGCAATTTCATGCTCATATCCCGGATCACCCGGTCTTAGTTTTTTACCTGGATTTAATGGATCGTCAGATTTAATTACAGCTATATAATTGACATATGGAGTGGTATATCCTTGGCTTTTTGCTTCAGGATAAGTTCCTACCACAGTCATTGCATATTTTGAAGGGTTTCCACCTAGTCCGTTACTTGCTAAATACCAATTTAAATTGTAGCCACCACCATTACAATTATTTTCAGGAAGGGCTCCATCAATTAGACAAGGTTTACGCTTATCACGTAGATGATTATTATCTACGGGTAAAGTGGTAAGATCATCTAAATCATGCAAATAGGTCCAAAACAAATTACCTCTATCATCCCCATTATTATAAACCATATATTTAGCCATAATCATCCAAATGCCCGGAGTTAATTTTAAACCTTGTCCGGTTATGGAAATTTCTCTATGGTCATTTGCGTTTCTTTTGAAGGGAACGCTCATATTAAAATCTTTCCTAAGTTCTGCTTGTTTTATGGTGAAAGGTTTGGGAACCCAGTTAACTATTCCCGTATTATCCTGAAACATAAGCATACTTCCTTTTCCTTCCGATTGATCACTGATACGGATTCCATTCGTTGATCCATCCGTTTTAATATGAACTTTAGCCGTTGGTGCTATGGTTCCTACTCCTAAATTTCCGTTATTATCAACTATTACATCATCGGACGTATTTGAAGATCCGTTGGTATCTCCCTTTGCATCTACATGAAAAGGTCCTTGCGGGTTAGTTGTATTTACTCCAACTGACGGAGCTGTTTGTGCAAAAGATTTAGTAAAACCTACACCTCCCGCTATAATTATATATAATAAAAATAATTTTTTCATATAATAAATTTAAAATTCATATGTATTAATTTAATTGTCTAAAAGTTCTGCATCTAATCGAACGGCGTAGAAATAAGATCCTTGAAAGTCGTCATTTGTTGTAGTATATGCGAATTCTTTATTACTTGTACTTCCAAATACTCTATATTCAAAAGTTTGTCCTTTAGGTATATTAACAAGAGCTGCTAATTGTGGCGTCCCAACTTTAGCTCCCGCTTGTTCTACCGGTATCCCCAAAATAGTATTATAAACTTTATCGCTAACTAATGGGTGCTTAGTAACATTTTTTAAATATATCCATACATTATTTCGAGGTTTTAAATCGTCGTTAACATGTTGGGTAGCTTTAACTACAAATTTAGAAAGAATCAACCATCTTCCTTGGGTAAGATGTAAAGGTTTTACTGTTAAATCTATAGCACTTTCATCTTGTGGCAACTGTATACCACTTCCAATTTCTCCGTTTTGAATATATGGTCTGGCAGGAGCTATCCATTGGGCATTTCCGAGTGAATCTGTACTAACTAATATATTATTATTAACTTGAGTTCCATCTTCTAATCGTATGTTCCCATTAACATCTAAGCCCGTATCCGGATTAACTTTTCCAACACCTAAATGACCATAGAGCTTTGCAGTCGGATCTGAGGCATTATTTGTACCGGGTTTGAAAATTACATCATCTGATGTATTTACTGGGACAGATATATTCCCATTATCTTTTTTAGCATCTATATGAAAAATAGCTTTAGGATTATCTGTGTTAACTCCTACTTGTGATAAACTAATTCCAATTGCTAATACACAAAAATTTATTGATAATATTATTTTTTTCATGACATGATTTTAAATATAAAAATTATAAGAATAATAAAGATCTTAATTTCACCCTCATTAATTAAAACTATCTATACGAATAGCTCTAAAATATGGTTTACCGGTGGTAAATGAATCATAATCACCATCTACAAATACTACTGTATTATGCCATATACTGGTACTTGCATAGGCACTAACTGTCATAGTTTGTCCCGTATCAACTTTTACGACATGAGTTAACTGAGGTGTACAAGCACAAGCTCCATCGCGTTCCGTAGCAAAACCAACAGTGGTTAATACAGCTTTTTTGAAGTCTGGCTCATTTTCATTATATAGTAACGTCCAAATATATTGATCAAAGCCATTTTCCTTTCCACAAAATTCTTGAAAATTAGATCCATTTCCTCTTGTTGTACGGGTGGTGTATTTAAGCTGAATCAGCCATGTACCTTCAGTCAGCTCTAATGACTTATCTGAAATTTTTACAGCAGGTTTTTTTCCGGCAGGTAAACTTGGATCACCGGGAATAATTGGATTGGAATCTATCAAATTAGGGGCTGTAGTTGAAGTTGCATCAAGTCTTGTATGAATTTGAATGATTGAACCTTCTCTTAGTTCCGGCATAGGTCTGGTAGAGACTACAAAATTACCATCTGCATCAGATGCAATAATTTTTCCTTTATCTATAGATCCCGGAGGAGTTACCCGCAATCCTTTACCTTTAGTACCTATAATTTCTAGCTTTGATTTAGGAGTTCGAGTACCTATACCCACATTTCCATTTGCATCTACAATAAAGTCATCTTGACTTAAATCTTTATTGGTTCCATTAATATGGAAAACTCCTTGAGGATCTTCCGTATTAATTCCCACTCTTTGGCTTTGAGAGAAAGAACAAACGGAAATCACTCCGAGTAATGAACATAATAAAATTCTCTTTTTCATAATGAATTATTAATTAACTTATTAACACTTAATTGATTTTCTATTTTTTTTATTTTAAAAAATCTATTCTATTTTTAATGATCTCCTCTCTTATTTCATTATAAAAATTTTATTGCTACAATGGCATTAAAAATAGATGAACACTTAATTTTTTAAATTTTAAAACACTTAAACACTAACTTTATGGCGGTAAAGATAAACAAAAAAAAATTACAATCATAAAGTTTATATAACATTAATTGCCTTTATCTTCTTACATTATCTCAAGGCTCCTAAACAAGATTTATAACATATAATGTTGGTTATTTTTATTTTTTCAGAATAAATTAGCCATCCATTTATATATATAAAACATTTATATAATTTCAATAAATTCTTGAACTATTAATTTAAAAAATCAATATTCTTATTTAAAATTAATTTAGCAACAATAAAGTTTACCTTTAAAAATATATAGATCAATAATTTTTAAATTTTACAGGATTAATTAGATACAGAGTATTTAAGCCAAGAAATTTAACTAGTATCATTAATTTTTTAAAATAGGAATTTTATTTTAAACTGCAGGTTATGATTTAAATTATGATCAACAATGAAATATTTTGTATTAAGATTATTATAATCATTTATTTAATAAGGCAACTCTCAATGAAGATAGTAATTTTCATTAATTCATAAGGAATAACTCTTATCCTTTTCATAGTGAAAAATTCAGATTTAAGAAATTAAGTTGATTAGCCTGAAATTTTCTTATGGTACTCTTTTATAAACCTTTCCCTATTACTAATTATTGCTTTTAACGCTTCTATTGCATCCATCTTTTCTCGTGAAAAACGAGCTCTTACATTTTCAGGGGTTATATTTAATAATTTCGATGCCAAAATATAATCTCCCACTTCAATTTTTCTTTTTATTTGTTCTACTGTCATAACAATAATGTATTTTTTGATATCTTTGTTTTATCTCAACACAAATATATATACATTTTGTTTATTTTAAAATTATTTTACACAAAATGTATATTTTTTATATTGAACATGGATAAAACTATCATTCTAAACGAAATTAAAAAATACTATGGTTTTACTAAAGATTCTCAATTAGTGAAACATTTAGGCATAACCTCACAAATATTGTATAATTGGAAAAGAAGGAATTCGTTCAATATTAAACTTATTTATACAAAATGTGAAATTTTTAATTATGAATGGTTGTTAACCGGAAAAGGTCCTATGTTGAAAAAAGATAATATCGGACAATCTAATATTATTTCAATAGCAGAAGAATCTGGATATAGTTCCTATAAAGGCAAAAAAAATCATATCCCTTTATATAATATAGATCGAAATGGTGGATTGAAAAATATATTTAGCAAAAAACATCATCAAGAAAATATTATAGATTTTATAAAAATGCCGGATCTGGCTGATTGCGACGGTGCTGCTTATGTAAAAGGGAATTCCATGTTACCAACTATACAAAATGGAGACATAATTATTTTTAAAACTATTTCTCTTAAAGACCTGTTTTGGGGTGAGCTTTATTTAATTGAGATATGTATGAATGATGATTCTTATTATATGTTAATTAAATATATTCAAAAATCTGAAAAAGGAGAACAATTTATTAAACTATTAGGACAAGACAACACAAACGCACCTCAAGATATTCCGGTTTCTAAAATTAATGCTATGGCTCTAATACGCGGAAGTATTCGAACCTTTTAAATTTTTATTTCATCAATTACTAATTCTTATCTCCTATATAATTTATATTATTCTATTCTTTATATTGTTTTTACGGTAATAATATAACATTGTTGTGACAATATAATAATTTTTAGTATATTTGTCTAATTATCAAATAGATATATAAACATACTGTTTATATAAAATTTATTTGAGTTTTAATTTTTATAACTACAATCTATGGAAAAAACTACCATATTGAATAAAATAAAGTTATTTTATGGATTCAAAAAAGATTCTGAATTAGCCAGATATCTTGGTATTTCTCCCCAAACCTTTTCGAATTGGAAAAAAAGAAACAGCTATGATTCTTTATTGATCCATACCAAATGTCCCGAAATAAATTTAGAATGGCTTCTCACTTATGAAGGCCCCATGTTAAAATCCCCAATTTTAGATAAAGATTTTCCAATGTCTGTATTGGAGGACCCCATGTTTAAATTACAAGAAAAAAATAATACCCATATCCCTCTTTATAATTTAGATTCTAATGGTGGATTAAAAAATATTGTTCATAAAAAATCAGAAAATACATTCATTTCAGGTTTTTTAAAAATACCTAATTTATCAGACTGTGATGGAGCTATTTATATAAAAGGAGAATCTATGCTTCCTCTTTTAAAAAATGGTGATATTGTTATTTTTAAAAATGCATCCATAGATAATATATTTTGGGGAGAATTATATATAATTGAAATTGCCTTATCTGAAGATTCCAATCATACCTTTGTTAGACACATCCAAAAATCCAGTTTAGGTAACGATTACATAAAATTAGTCAGCGCTAATTCTATGTTTGAATCTAAAGATGTTTCTTTAGATTCCATAAATGCTATCGGCATGATACGTGCAAGTATCCGATATCATTAAATATTACATAAAATCTATAATTTATTTATATCATATTATACATCTGTAATTTTTTAAATTATATATGAATTTCATGTAATTTATTTTAAAGATGTAGTAATCAAAAAGACAATCCAATCTTTTAATGAGCAAACAACCATGACATTGTGTCATTAATTTTAGTTACAACAATACAAAATAATGTCATATTGTCTCGTTTTATTCATTTATTCCCTTACATATTGATTATAAAAACCTATCCATGATTTTGGTTTATATTTTGCTGAGAAAAAATGTAAGAGATTAAATAAAATGGATTTTAATAAATTAACCATCAAATCACAAGAAGCCTTGCAACAATCTCAAGTGATTGCACAAGGATTAGAAAATCAGGCTATTGAACCTGCACACCTACTTAAAGCTTTATTGGAAAGCGAAGCCAGTGTGATTACTTTCATATTGAAAAAACAAAACTCAAATTTAGCATATATTAACTCCGAACTTGATTCTATACTAAATTCTTTACCTAAAGTTAGCGGCGGACAAATTTATTTGTCCCAAAATTCTAATAAAGCTTTAAATGAAGCCCAATTAGAATCAACTAAGATGAAAGATGAATTTATAAGTTTAGAGCATATTTTCTTAGGACTGCTTTCCGTAAACGACAAAACCTCGCAACTATTAAAAAATCAAGGGGTCACCAAAGAAGGCGTAATTAAAGCGATCGAAGAAATCAGAAAAGGAGAACGAGTAACTTCTCAATCTGCAGAAGATACCTATAATTCATTAAACAAGTATGCCAAAAACCTTAATGAATTAGCTCAAAACGGTAAACTAGACCCTGTAATAGGAAGAGATGACGAAATCAGAAGAGTTTTGCAAATTCTTTCTCGAAGAACAAAAAACAATCCCATATTAATTGGAGAGCCCGGTGTCGGAAAAACTGCAATTGCCGAAGGAATCGCTCATAGAATCATTAACGGGGATGTTCCTGAAAATTTAAAGGATAAAACTATTTTTTCTTTAGATATGGGAGCTTTAATTGCAGGAGCAAAATATAAGGGTGAATTTGAAGAACGTCTAAAAGCAGTAGTTAAAGAAGTAACCGCTTCTAACGGAAATATTATTTTATTTATTGATGAAATTCACACATTAGTTGGTGCCGGAGGAGGAGAAGGAGCCATGGATGCTGCGAACATTTTAAAACCGGCATTGGCACGTGGCGAACTTCGTTCAATTGGAGCAACAACATTAAATGAATATCAAAAATATTTTGAAAAGGACAAAGCGTTGGAAAGACGTTTTCAAAAGGTGATGGTTGAAGAACCCGATGTGGATGATGCCATAGCTATATTACGTGGAATTAGAGAAAAGTATGAAGCCCATCACAAAGTACGTATTAAAGATGAAGCCGTAATTGCATCAGTTGAACTTTCCAATCGTTATATTTCCGACCGATTTTTACCGGACAAAGCCATAGACTTAATGGATGAAGCATCGGCAAAACTTCGTATGGAAATGAATTCCAAGCCTGAAGAACTGGATGCCTTAGACCGTAAAAAAATGCAGCTTGAAATTGAATTAGAGGCGGTTAAACGAGAAGCGGAAAGTCCTACTTCCAATGAAAGCATTAAACAAGCTAATGAGAAAAGGTTAGAAAATGTTAAAGAAGAATTAGCACAACTTAATGAAAAAAGAAATGAGCTAAGCGCTTCCTGGAAAGCAGAAAAAGAAAGAGCGGATAAAGTTCAAGAAATCCGTAAAAATATTGAAGAATTTAAGATTGAAGCTGAAAAAGCAGAAAGATCCGGTGATTATGGTAAAGTTGCTGAATTACGTTACGGAAAAATAAAAGAACAAGAGGCTGAACTTGCTAAAGCTGAAGCCGAACTTTCTGATGATCGACCTAAATTAATCAAGGAAGAAGTTGATTCTGAAGACATTGCTGATGTAGTAGCCAAATGGACCGGTATTCCGGTTACTAAACTGGTACAAAGTGAACGAGAAAAGTTATTAAATCTGGAATCTGTTCTTCACAAAAGGGTTGTCGGACAAGAAGAAGCAATTGAAGCAGTAGCAGATGCTATACGCAGAAACCGCGCGGGATTAAACGATGAAAGAAAGCCTATCGGATCATTCTTATTCTTAGGAACAACAGGTGTCGGTAAAACCGAATTAGCAAAAGCCTTAGCCGAATTTTTATTTGATGATGAAAATTCAATGACCCGAATTGACATGAGTGAATATCAAGAAAAACATTCTGTTAGCAGATTGGTAGGTGCGCCTCCGGGATATGTGGGTTACGATGAGGGTGGTCAGTTAACCGAAGCCGTTAGAAGAAGACCTTATTCTGTTATCTTATTGGATGAAATCGAAAAAGCTCATCCGGATGTTTTTAATATTTTATTACAAGTATTGGATGATGGTAGGCTTACAGATAATAAAGGAAGAACCGTTAATTTTAAAAATGCGATTATAGTTATGACATCCAATTTGGGATCTCATTTAATTCAAGAAAATTTTGAAAAACTGGAAGGAAATAATTACAAAGAAATTTTAGAATTGACCAAAGAGCAGGTTATGGGACTGTTAAGGAAAACCCTTCGTCCTGAGTTTTTAAACCGTATCGATGAAACTATTGTATTTAAGCCTTTAAATAAGAATGAAATAAGAAGTATAATAGATATCCAGTTAGATTCTCTTAATAAAATATTAGATAAAAAAGGAATTCGCATGAGCATGACCGATGAGGCTAAAGATTATATAATGAGCAAAGGCTATGATCCTACTTTTGGCGCAAGACCTTTAAAAAGATTGATTCAACATGAAATTTTAAATCAATTATCTAAGGAAATTTTAGGTGGAAAAATTAATGACAATGATACCATCGTTGCAGATTATTTTCCTGAAACCGGTCTAGTTTTTAGAAAAGAAAATTAATAAGAATACATAAATCATAATACATTATAAAATTAAAAACAGGGTATAATAATTTATACCCTGTTTTTGTTTCAATTAATAAAAGCACTTCATATTATTTTTATTTTATATTTACTTCTTATATTTAGTATTCAACACTTACTATCTTAATTAATAATACATAAATTTAAAGATGATGATATCATTTAGAATTAATTAGTTTATTATCATATTTGACGATAGATCTATAATTAAAACCTGATAAAAAATGTTTTTAGATAAGTTTGTAACAAAATAAATAATTATTCTACTTATAATACTGAAAATTCATTTACATAAGAATGAAACTAAACAACAGTATAATCGCTTTTTTCATAGTCGGATTTATTTCAGCGCAAAAAGTATGGTCTTTCAATGATTGTTTATCTTACGCCAGAGAAAACAATTTGCAAGTACTTGCTTCTAAACTAAATGAACAAGTTCAAGAAAGTAATTTAAAAATTGCTAAAAAAGAAAAACTACCCGATCTTAAAGGTACTATAACTAACGGTATAACTTTTGGTCCATTGGCTACACAAAAGGTCACCCAAGATGGTGTAACAGATTTTGCCATTGACTCCTATTATAAATATACAGAAGGATATCAGAACAATCTTGCTCTTGAATCCTCCATGATACTTTATAACAACAGACGTTTACGATTAACCGAGGAAAAAAACTCTTTTTTGGTTCAACAAAATCAATATACCACTGAAAAAATCAAAAATGATATCTCACTACAATTAGTAGGAAATTATTTAACCGTTCTATTGAATAAAGAGCTTTTAGGAGTTCAATTAAATTCCATGGATACTCAAGCAAAAGATAAAGACAGGAATGAAAAATTATATAATGCCGGTAGTATACCTTTAAGCACTTTATATGAATCAAAATCCAATCTTGCGAATGCTAAACAAACGTATGAAAATGCTAAAATTGAAGTAGATCGTTCACTAATGGTTTTAGCCATGTTACTTCAAAAAGATTATCGAGACTTTCAGATAGAGGATGTTAAAGTTTCCGATGATATAGGAATGCCTCTTATCAATTTGGATGATATCATCAATTATGCTTTTAATAATCAACCGGTTATTAAATCTGCCGAATTAGGGGTTGAATCAGCAAAGAAAGATATTGATATTGCTAAAACCGCTTTTTACCCTTCAATTACCGGCGGATATAAAGTAAGTACTTTTTATCAGGATTATTTCGATCGTTCCAGTAAATCTATAGACGACCAATGGTATGACAATCACTCTCAAATGGTATCTGTAGGGGTTAACATTCCCATATTTAGTAAAGGAACAAATAAAATAAAAGTTCAACAATCTCGAATTAATCAATTGATTCAAGAAAACCAGCTCGACCAAGAAAAATTAAATTTAAAGCAAAATATACAAACTTCTTATTTTGACGTAAATTCTGCTTATCAAACATTTACCTCTGCAAAAGAATTGGTAGAATCCACCGAATTATCTTATGAATTTGCACAAAAGAGTTTCACTGCAGGAAAAATTAATATATACGATTTAAATACTGCAAGAAATAATTATTTCAACGCATTATCTCAAATGCTTCAAGCTAAATATTCATTTTTATTCAGATTAAAAATTCTTGATTTCTATATTGGTAAACCGTTAGAAATATCTTCTGATGAAAATACTAATTATAATAATTTAACTCCTGGTAAAGAAACGGTACAGGCAATAAATGATTTAACTTCAACTGATGTGGAAATTAAAAAACCGGAAGTTATAAAATCAAATAATATTATTCAGGAAAGAAAAAATGCAAATCTTTCAACCCCAAAAACAACCGTTATAAAACCTGAAAATATTAGCAATGCTAAACCTAAGCCTTCTGTAAAATCTAAAGATGAAGTAAAAACTAGTACCGTTCCTGTTACGGCTCCTGTTAAAAATAATAATGCATCTCAACCCATAAAAACAGAAACGGTGAATAGTAAAAATATTCCGGTTAAATCATCAAATGAAAATTCGACAGTAAAACCATCAACTAAAAATGATGCTGATGCTAAACGGGAAGCATTAATTAAAGAAAGAAGATTAAAATATAGTCAAGGCGCCAAACCTAAATTCCAGAATGATGCTCAAAGAGAAGCCTTAATTAAGGAAAGACGAGCTAAGCTGAGTAAAGGAATATATGACTAACTACTATGAAATAAAAAGACCTTTGCCAATTGGTAAAGGTCTTTTATTTTGAATTAAGTTTTTTTTTACTTATATAAACCATACAATTTCTGTATATACTTACCAATAATATCAAATTCTAAATTTACTTTATCTCCAATTTTCAGATATTTAAAATTTGTATGATCCCATGTATACGGAATAATTGCAACTGAAAACTCATTATCCTTACTATCTACCACCGTTAAACTCACTCCATTCACAGTGATTGAACCTTTTTCCACGGTGATTTGTTTATCTGCATAGGTAAAAGTTAATAAAAAACTTCCTTCTTGATTTTCTATCGATTTCAATTCCCCTACTTGATCTACATGTCCCTGTACAATATGTCCGTCTAATCTATCTGATACTTTAACACATCTTTCCAGATTAATATGATCACCAATGGTAAGAGTTGAAAAATGAGTTTTTTTTAATGTTTCAGCAATAGCTGTTACCGTATAAAATTCCGGATTTATATCTACAACTGTTAGACATGTTCCATTATGAGCTATACTTTGATCTATTTTTAATTCATCAATAAATGAAGCAGATATTGATATGGAGAGATTTTCATCTATTTTTTCCATATTAACTATCTTTCCCATTTCTTCTACAATACCTGTAAACATATTCAATTTTTATTCAAAAGTACCATTTTATAATTTTTTTTAAATAGTCTATTGGCAATATTTAAACTCTCTAATATTTTGTTTTTAATTTATAATTATTGTTGATTTATAAATTAAAAAGCTTTATTTAATATAGCAATATTTCTATTTTATTAAATTATTATAAATTAAGTATATATTTTTTTCTACTTTTGTTATAATAAATTTCACAGTTCATATATGAGCGTTAAAAATAATAAGCTAAAAATAGGAATTAGTATAGGAGACCCTAACGGTATAGGAATTGAAGTAATATTGAAAACCCTTCAAAATAAAGAAATCTTGGATTTCTTTACACCGGTTATTTTTGCATCTACTAAATTATTATCCTATCAAAAAAATATTTTCGGATTAAATTCTATCTATTTTCAAGGTATATTTAAAGCTGAAGAAGCTATTCAAGGAAAAATAAACGTTGTGAATTTATGGAAAGAAAATGTTTCTATTAGTTTTGGCAATTCAACCGAAGAAGGTGCCAAAATAGCTAAAACTTCTTTATTAGCTGCTGTTGACGCTTTAAAACAAGGTTCCGTGGATGTTTTGGTTACTGCTCCTCTAAATTGGGAAAGCATGCAAACCCAAGGATTAAATTTTTTAAATCATACGGAATATCTTGAAAATACTCTTAAGGAGAAAGCCCATTTACTTTTAGAAAACAACGATTTAAGGATTGCATTTGCTACGTTTAATACTCCAATATCCAAAGTCTCTGAACTATTAAGTAAAGAGTTAATTAAAAAGCAAATTAAAGCTTTACATACCACTTTAATTCAAGACTTCTGTATTGAAAAACCTAAAATTGCGGTTTTAGGATTAAATCCACATGCTGGAGAAAATGGTCTATTGGGAAGAGAAGAAATTAATTGTATTGAGCCGGCGGTTAAAGATTCTTTTGATCGAGGCATTCTCTCCTTTGGTCCTTACTCTGCTGATAGTTTTTTCTCGCCTTGTATTTATACTTCTTTTGATGGAATATTAGCAATGTATCACGATCAAGGGCTTATTCCTTTTAAAACTCTAGCTTATGAATACGGCGTAAATTTTACCGGTGGATTATCTGTAGTTCATACTGAACCCAATCATGGAACAGCTTATTCGATAGCCGGACAAGGAATTGCGGATGCAAAATCATTTGAACAGGCAATTTTTGATGCCATAAAAATTTATAAAACTAGAAGAGAATATGTGAAATTAAAATCAAATGCCCTTCAAAAAACAAAAATTGAGGGTATTGATATTACTGTTGATGAAGATCTTCCCGAAGAAGGAGATGTATAATCGGATTGAAGTATAAATTTGAATATTGTTATAATCTAAAATAAAAAAAACTTTAAAATTAATTTTAAAGTTTTTTATTTTTATCTATTAAGTAAACAGTCTACCTGGCTATATTAACAGCTCTCGTTTCTCGAATAACAGTTACTTTAACCTGTCCCGGATATGTTAATTCATTTTGAATTTTTTCACTTATTTCAAAAGACAATTGTGATGCTTTCTGATCGTCTATTTTTTCACTTTGAACCATTACGCGTAATTCTCTACCGGCTTGAATTGCATAAGCTGTATTAACGCCATCAAAACTTAATGCTACATTTTCTAGGTCTCTAAGTCTTTGAATATATGATTCTACTACTTGTCTCCTTGCTCCCGGTCTTGCACCGCTAATTGCATCCGCTACTTGAATAATAGGCGCAATCAAACTCTTCATTTCAATTTCATCATGGTGGGCACCGATGGCATTAACAACGGTTTGATTTTCTCCATATTTTTCCGCCCATTGCATCCCTAATATTGCATGAGGATACTCGGATTCTTCTTCAGGAACTTTTCCAATATCATGCAATAATCCGGCACGCTTTGCGATTTTTGGATTAAGCCCAAGTTCGGAAGCTAAAATTCCTGCTATATTAGCAACCTCTCTTGAATGCTGTAAAAGGTTTTGTCCGTAGGAAGAACGATATTTCATTCTACCGACCATTTTTACTAATTCAGGATGTAATCCATGAATTCCTAAGTCGATAATGGTCTTTTTACCGATCTCTATAATTTCTTCTTCTATCTGTTGCTGGGTTTTAGCTACAATTTCTTCAATTCTTGCCGGATGGATTCTTCCGTCGGTTACCAGTCTATGTAAAGATAATCTGGCTACTTCTCTCCTAACCGGATCAAAACAAGAAAGTAATATTGCTTCAGGAGTATCATCAACAATAATTTCAACCCCTGTAACTGCTTCTAAGGCCCGAATATTACGCCCTTCTCTTCCTATAATCCTACCTTTTATTTCATCTGATTCTATATTAAAAACAGATACCGAGTTTTCAATTGCTTGTTCAGTACCTACCCTCTGAATGGTTTGTACAATAATTTTTTTGGCTTCCGCCTTTGCATTTAACTGCGCTTCTTCAACAATGGCTTGAATTTGAGCTTGAGCTCTGGATCTTGCTTCCTGCTTTAGCGCTTCCACCAATTCAGCTTTTGCATCTTCAGCAGAATATCCTGAAATTTTTTCTAATATTTCTACCTGCTGTTCATGCATTTGATTTAATTCAGCTTGTTTTTTGGTTAGCGTTTCCGCTTTAATCTGATTATCATTTATGGCTTGATCTAATTGCTTTTTCTGAATATTATTCTGATGCAATTCGTCATTCAGCTTCGTTTCTTTGTCTTTAATTCTTTTTTCCACTTCAAGCATTTTCTTTTCTCTTTGATTAATTTGCTCTTCGTGTTGTAATTTTAATTCTAAGAATTTTTCTTTTGCTTGAAGCATTTTTTCCTGCTTAATGTTTTCGGCCTTAAGCTCTCCTTCCTTTAAGATCGCAGCAGCTTTGTCTTCTGCTTCTTTTAATTTATTTTCTCTATATTTATTTAGAGAACTTTTCGATAAGAAGTATCCTATAAATCCCCCAATAAAAAGGGTGGCGATTAACTCAAATATTATCGTTACATTCATACAATTAATTTATATAAAAAAACCTACATCAATCCTATTAAACTTTGATTTAAGTAAACTCCAATAAACAGGATTCAAGCTATGCTTTTTTCTCTGTAATCTGCTGTTGATATTGCTATCAAATCATCTGAAAAGATGAGAGGCAGCCCGCCATTAAAAAAAACAATCACTCAGTCAGTCAATTCGTGTTGAGTTTACTAAATTGAGTTAGAATCAATGTAGGTTATATCTTTGTTCTACATTTAATTTTAAATTCTATGATCTATTTGGAAATGCGTTACTTTATCTATAACAATTTTTTTATTTTCTTTATTTTAAGCAAAATTTCATTTTGTTCTTGAGATTTTTCCCTTAAAATGTTTTCTAATTCTGAAGCTAGTTGTAAAGCCGCCATAGCTAAAGCATCTTGTTTTTCAGAAATGTTATAGTTTTTTTCAAAAGTATTAATGTATTTTTCTATTTTTTTTGCAGCAATTCGTAATATCTCTTCTTCCTCACTTTGTACTACTAAGGGGTAATTTCTTCCCGCTACTCGTATATTTACTTTTTGAGACATTTTTATTTATGAATTCTGCAATTCTGAAATACATGCATCTATTTCTTTAATCATTCTATTCATCTGCAATTTCATCAACTTCTTATATTCTCCACTTCCCGAAATTGCATTAATAACTTTCAATCTTTTATTAAGCTCTTCAAGTTCTTTATATTGTTTTTCTTTCTGAATAAATTTATCTTCATTTTTTAAAAGAGAATTTTCTAGATATTCATTTTTTCTTTTCAATTCTTCATTTTCCTTCTTTAATTCGAGAATCTTATTTTCCAAATCATTAATTCCCTGAATAATCTCTTCCATATTAGAATGAAAAATTTACTATTCTAACTCTCTTGCAAATATATGAAATTCTTTTTTAAAAAAGTTAATATCCTAATATAATAGTTTATCCAACAAAATTTCATCAACATTGTTTTAATTAACAAATCCCTGCAGTAAAATTTAAAATTTTATATGATGTTTTTAAGTTAATTATACTGAATTATTTCAACAAGTTGTTGATAAATTGAAATAACTCCATTTTAACTTTTAATTTATTATATGCCGATAAATTAGCAGAAAAAAAGAATCGGCAGACCAAAATAGCTAAAATTTTAAATAATTAATAACAACAAAAAACGGTATAAAAAAAGATTTAAAAATGATTATTCGAATTTAATTGAAAAGACGACAGCTCTGGTATGTATCGACTTTAATGCACCTGCCCAGTACGGAGGAGTTCCCGGATTATCTGCAACTAATTCATTATTGAAAAAGAATATTCCCCTTACTGAAGGAGTCATTTTAAATCGCTTAAAGTAAAGCTCTATACCGGCTTCTAATTGATAAGAAAAGTTATTAGTTTTCATTCGGAAGATTTGATCGGTATTATCCTTTTCTTTTTTCTCATTACTTTGTAAGTTTATTAACCAACTTAAACCGGCCTGTACATAAGGTCTGGAATTATACCATCGGTCCCCGTGAAAATTTAAAAATAACGGAAAATCTAAATATGTAGATTTTACATTTCGTTTGACATCTTGTTCTGTGTAAGTAGTTTCCAGACCATTGGCAATTTCTTCATCGATGATCTTTTGAACATTATTAAAAATTAAATCGCGTTGTGTGAAGTGCATAGCCGGTTCCAACCTCAAATCAACGTAGTCATGAACTTTCATTTTACCAATTAAGCCTACAGTAAATCCTCCTTTAGAATCCACATCAACTAAATATCTGCCGGTATGTTCTAAACCTTCTTTGTTGGGATGAATTTTTAAATCAAAATAATTCATTGCTAAATAATACCCCCAGGAAAATTCCTGATCATCAAAATCAGTATACCTTTCCATAACGTCTCTTGAACGGAACTGCGCATTAACTCCACAATGTATTACTATTAATAATAAAACTATGACTAATTTCTTCATAGTAGAGAAAACGATTTTTTTATTTATTTATTTTATTCCCTCATAGACAGTGGCTACTCCAAATGTCAATCTTCTAAAGCTTGCCTCCTTAAATCCATTTTTAAGGATCAAGTTTTTCATATTTTCCCCATAGGGCATAGCATCAACGGAATTGGGTAAATATGTATACGCTCGTGAATCTCCTGAAATTATTTTTCCTATGCCGGGTAATATATTTTTAAAATAGAACATAAAAAAAGGAGCAAAAAAACCACTAGGTTTTGAAAATTCTAAGATTAACAATTTTCCTCCCTTTTTAAGTACTCTTCCCATTTCAGAAATACCTTTTTCTAAATTTTCGAAATTACGAACTCCGAAGGATACTGTTACAATATCAAATTCTCCTTCTTGAAAAGGTAAATTTTCAGCGTCTCCTTTAACTAATTTTATTCTGTCTTTCAGCCCTTTTTTATTTATTTTAGCTTGACCGTAATCCAACATTTTTTGGGACAAGTCTAAACCGGTAATTGAAGCTTTTGTTTTTTTAGCATGTTCAATTGCCAAATCAGCCGTTCCTGTAGCAACATCTAATATTTTTTCGGGGTTATATGCCACCACTTTTTTTTCTAATTGATTCCGCCAATAAACATCAATGTTAAAAGATAACAATCTGTTTAAGAAGTCATAATTTTCAGATATATTATCAAACATCTGTTCAACCTGTTTCTTTTTACTTTCTGTTTCGTTATATGGCTTTACAATATTTGGCATATTATTAATTTGCTGTTCTCAACTTACAAAAGTAACTGTTTTATTCAAATGTAGACCGATAAAACTCTAAAAATTGGTTTTTTCTGAATAATTTAATCCTTGATTCTATGGAATCTACTTTATTAATTATTTTAGGAAAATTTTGATTAATATTATAATAGAAATCTTGTATTACTAATTGGTTGTATTCGCCAATTTCACCTATAAACTCTTTTCCATTGATATTTTTTCGATGGGCTCGATATATGGAGTCTCTGTTTTTTATATGACCATAATATCTTCTAAAAGTGAAATAGGTTGCTAAAGAAGGATTAATAAGCCCCCTTTTATTTTTAGTTATTACAAAAAAAGTATCTTTTAAAATAATATTCCCCTGTTTATTTTGACATGAAATTGTATTCTTACCCGAATTAACAGGAATTGACAGAGATTGTCCTCCCGCGAGTAAATAACTTTTTCCATTTAAAAATACTTTAATTTCTTCCTTGTTGGGATTATCCAACAAAAATTCATCATTCTTTTCAATATAAAACTTGTATATAAAAAATGAAATTAATCCTATAAATAACGCTATCAATAATCCTTGTAAGGAATTTTTATTCAGCATATAACCTTACTTTGATGCACAAAGGTAACAATATAATAGATTTTTTAGTAATTATTACATAAATTTGTCAAATTATTATCAAGAATAATATCACAAATTTAATATGTTGCAAAGTATTATAACTGGCTCTGGATCGTACTTACCTAAGAAAGTCGTTCCAAATAGCAATTTTGAAGGAATTACTTTTTATGATGAAAACAGGGAACCCATAACGAAACCGACTCCAGAAATTATTAAAAAATTTGCAGATATCACTGAAATAACTGAAAGACGTTACGTTGACGATGACAATGTGATGAATTCTGATTTGGCAGCTGAAGTAGGTAGATTAGCAATTGAAAACGCAGGAATAAATAAGGAAGAACTCGATTATGTTATCGTAGCTCACAATTTTGGAGATATCGATGCTAATGAAAGACAAGTAAGAATTATGCCTTCCATAGCCGCTTTAACCAAGAAAAAGATTGGTATCAAAAATATTTTGTGTAAGCCCTATGATATGAACTTTGGATGTCCGGGATGGAATGAAGGGATGATTTTAGCCGACCAATTATTAAAAGCAAAAGTGGCAAAGAAAATATTGGTTATAGGTTCTGAAACTCTATCCAGAACTGTTGATCCTTATGACAGAAATTGTATGATTTTTTCTGATGGAGCAGCAGGTGTAATACTTGAATCCAGAGAAACCGATAAACCGGTAGGTATTCTTCATCATTATACCAGAAGCGATAATGGAGAAGAAGTATCTTATATTGCTACAGACTCCTCTTTAAATCCTAATTATGTCGGATCGAAAGCTAACATCCGAATGAAAGGAAGAAAAGTATATGAATATGCCCTAACTTACGTTCCTCAAGTCGTAAAAAAAGTGATCGATGATGCCGGATACACCATATCCGATATAAATAAGGTACTTATCCATCAAGCGAATGCAAAAATGGATCATGCTATATTAGAAAGAGTTTTTAAATTATATAAATTAAAGGTAACCGATATTCCGGAAGGAATTGCTCCCATGACTATACAAAAATTCGGTAATTCTTCTGTAGCAACCATACCCACGATGTATGACATGATGGTTAAAGGTAACTTTTTAAACCAAACTTTGAAATCCAATGATTTGGTCATATTTGCCTCAGTAGGTGCAGGGATGAATATCAATGCAATTTTGTATAGAATGCCATAAAATTTAATTACTGAAAATTCAAAAATACATTGGGCTCTATAATAGGAATATTATTTATTGTATCATTAATTGTTGAATATTATTGCTATCAAGCTATTAAAGTATTGACAACTAATAAACTTTTTAGAAAATACTGGTTAGGTTTTTCAATTAGTGCTTTATTGATTATTCTTATTTGGTCCATTTTTATTGATAGAAATAACAAAGGGCAAGTTCATTTTTTATTAGGTTTTTTTATGATTGTTTTCGTTCCGAAATTTGTTTTGGCAATAACGATCATTTTTGAGGACCTCATAAGAATGCTGACTTTTTTAGTTAGAAAAGTTACATCAAAACCATCTGCAAATGACGCATATTTACCTGAAAGAAGAAAGGCTATAAGTGCTATTGGTTTAGGACTTGCAAGTATTCCTTTTTTATCTATTATTGAAGGTATTGTTTGGGGTAAATTTGATTTTAGAGTAAGAAAAGTTACCATAAAATTTCCTGATCTACCCGAAAATTTTGACGGGTATAGAATTGCTCAACTTTCAGACATTCATTTGGGAAGTTTTAACACTAAGGATTATGATAAGGTTGCCAGAGGAATAAAACTTCTAAATGACCAAAATGCAGATTTGTTTGTCTTTACTGGGGATTCTGTTAATAATCTGGCGGATGAAATGGAACCGTGGCTTCCTTTGTTAAAAACCATAAAAGCAAAAGACGGCAAATATTCTATTTTGGGTAATCATGATTATGGGGTTTATGTTTTTGGAAAGAATGAAATTGCTCAACAAAAAAATATTGATCAATTAAACGAATATCATAAATCCATTGATTGGAAATTATTAAGAAATGAATCTATAAGACTTTATAAAGATAACCAATTCATTAACATTGTAGGAGTTAAAAATTGGGGAGCAGGACATTTTCCTAAAGATGGAGATATAGAAATTGCTTCTCAAAACATTAAAGATGGTGAATTCAATATTTTATTATCACATGATCCCTCCCATTTTGATGCTATTGTAAAAAATTTCTCAAAGAAAATGCATCTTACCTTATCAGGCCATACTCACGGAATGCAGTTTGGAATAGAAATTCCCGGCGTTATAAAATGGTCTCCTATCAAATATAGATACCCTAAATGGGCGGATTTATATCAAGAAAAGGATAAATACCTTTATGTAAACCGTGGATTTGGTTTTATAGGATTTCCGGGAAGAGTAGGAATTTGGCCGGAAATAACTATAATTGAATTAAAAAAAGGTTAATTTTGCAGTTCTTTTAATTGCAAACTACATTTAAATTAACTACGCTTAGTTATAACCATATTTTTATTAACTATGTTACAATCAATGACTGGCTATGGTAAGTCAGAAGTCAATACAGAAAATTTAAAAATTTCAATTGAAATTAAAACCCTTAACAGTAAATCACTTGATTTATTTGTAAGGATATCGCCTAGATATAGAAATAAAGAGCTGGAATTAAGAAAAATTATCAGAAATAAATTAGTAAGAGGAAAAATAGATTTTTCTATAGTTATTGAAAATTTAGGTGCAGAAAATAATTCTCGAATCAATGTAAATGCTGTTAAAAATTATATTTCCAATTTGGAAGAATTACAAATAGAAGGCACACCCTTGGATTTCCTTAAGATGGCTATAAGAATGCCTGAAGTATTTACTAATCAAGAAATCGAAATTAGTGATGATGAATGGATTTTGGTTTTAGAATGTCTAAACGCTTCTATTGAAAAAGTAAACGATTTTAGAGCTGAAGAAGGAAAGTCTTTAGAAAACGTTTTAAAAAAATACACTCAAAATATTCTCATTTCATTATCTGAAATTGAAAAATACGAACAAGAAAGAGTGGATTCCGTAAGGCAGAAATTAGAAAAACTATTATCTGAATTGAAAGTCCAATTTGATGAACAGCGTTTTCACCAAGAACTTGTATATTATATTGAGAAATTAGATATTAATGAAGAAAAAGTACGCTTAAAACAACATTGTGAATATTTTTTTAAAGTAATTGAAGAAGAAGATCAAGCCGGAAAAAAATTAGGTTTTATTGCCCAAGAAATGGGAAGAGAGATCAATACTATTGGTTCTAAAGCCAATCATTCTGAAATTCAAAAATTAGTCGTACTAATGAAAGACGAACTTGAAAAAATAAAAGAACAAACTAATAACGTTTTATAATTAATTCATGGGGTTAATCTATCAAAAACCGGGAAATGATACGTTTCAACTAAAAGAATTGCTTCCGGGAAAGCCTATGGAAGGCAAATTAATTATTTTTTCAGCTCCTTCCGGTGCCGGAAAAACAACCATTGTTCAATATCTTTTATCCATATTTCCTGAAATTTCATTCTCTATTTCCTGTACAACACGTCCTAAAAGAGAAAATGAAGTTGATGGAAAAGATTATTATTTTCTTACTGAAGAACAATTTCAGGAAAAAATAAAAAATAATGAATTTATTGAATATGAAGAGGTTTATAAAGGACGATATTACGGGACTCTTCATTCAGAGATAGAAAGATTATGGAACCAAGGGAAGCATGTTATTTTCGATATTGATGTAAGGGGTGGACTTAATCTTAAAAAACAATTTAAAGATAGAGCATTGGCAATTTTTATAGCGCCTCCTTCTTTAAAAGATCTTGAAGAACGTTTGAAAAATAGAAATACTGAAAATTTAGAATCCTTATTAACCAGAATTCAAAAAGCGGATGAAGAGCTTTCTTTTGCCAAAGATTTTGACGCTGTTATTATTAATGATAATTTGGAAAAAGCTCAAAATAAAGCTAAAACGTTAGTAAAGAATTTTCTCGATATAAAAGAATAAACTAATTACTTTCTTCCACCTCGAAAAATAATGCCATTATCATTCCGCTAATTATACATATTGTTTAAAAAATAGTATCATAAAACTATAGGGTTTAAAAATATGAATTTTTAAGAGTTTAATTTACTTAAAAAATTTCTTGGGAAAGCACAATTTACCTAGACATTTTTTTTAATTCATGTAGCATTTTTTAAATTTGAATAATCTTATTTCAAATGAACTAAATAATTCATAATTAACCAACTACTATTTTTTTTATATTTTCATGAAAGGAAGAATAAACAAGAAAAACAGTAAAAAGGAAATTCCCTATAAACTCTATTATTGGCTAACGGGTATAATTATTTTTTTATCTGTTCTTTTCTTTTTTAGAACTTCACTCATTATGTATTATTACATTATAAAAGAAAAATTAGCTATCGGTGAATTCGGAAATGTAAATTTCCAAAAGAGCATTAAAATATCTGAAGCCGAAAAGATTCAGGCTGTTTTTAAAAAATATAAAAATTATGCTTTCGGGTTGGATATAAGTCAACATCAAGGTAAAATTCTTTGGGATAGCGTTCAAGACATTCATAAAGATATTCCTGTCTCCTTTGTTTTTGTTAGAGCAACCCGAGGTGCTTTTACTCAGGATGCTTTTTTCAAAAAAAATTGGAAAAATCTTACGAAAAAAAAAATACTCAAAGGCGCATATCATTATTATGATGTGAACAGAAATTCTACCCTACAAGCAGAAAACTTTATTAAAACCGTAACTTTGGATAAAGGTGATTTGCCTCCTGTACTTGACGTGGAAGATCTGCCCAAAAATCAATCGTTGGAATTATTGAAATCAGGACTTATCAATTGGTTGAACTTAGTTGAAAAAAACTATAATGTAAAGCCCATTATTTATTCTAATGATTCATATTTTATCTATCATATTTCGGATCTTGATTTAAGTGAATACATTATATGGACAGCAAACTATAACCCTATAGAAAGTCCTTTGCACCAAAAATGGATTTTTTGGCAATTTACTGAAAAGGGGATTGTCAAAGGATTTACACAAAATTTTGTAGACATCAATGTATTTAATGGAAGCATAGAAGAGTTACAAAGACTTACTCTTTAAAAAAATAAGGGTAGAAATATTTCCACCCTTATTGCTCTAACTAAGTATAAATTTATTTGAAAGAAATTTACTTTAAAAAAAATTAATTTACTTTTAAATTATATGATACCAATAAAATCTAGAAATATTATTCTATCATGACTAAATAATTAACATTTACTATTTTATCAATAAAACTTATAATTTAAGTTAATATTTTCAAAAAACTTGCCAAAAAGTCCTTTAGATAAAGAGCATACATAAATAAATACTTGACTTTAGGGGTATGCTTATTGTATATTTGTAATCTAAACATAATTTTAATAATGAAAACTTCAGATTTTGATTTTAAATTACCTCCTGAACTTCTTGCGGATAGACCTTCCAAAAACAGAGATGAGGCAAGGCTAATGGTGGTACATAAAAATACAGGAGAAATAGAACATAAATTATTTAAAGATGTCATTGATTATTTTGATGAAGGAGATGTATTTATTTTAAATAATACAAAAGTATTTCCGGCTCGTTTATATGGTAACAAAGAAAAAACAGGAGCTCAAATAGAAGTTTTTTTATTAAGAGAGCTGGATGCAGAGTCAAGAATTTGGGATGTATTGGTAGATCCTGCAAGAAAAATAAGAATTGGAAATAAATTATTTTTTACAGAAGATGACAGTCTTGTAGCTGAAGTTGTAGATAATACTACTTCTCGAGGAAGAACCTTACGTTTTTTATTTGACGGATCTTATGAAGAATTCAGAAGAAAATTAAAAGAATTAGGAGAAACTCCTCTTCCAAAATATATTAAAAGAAAACCTGATTCAGAAGATGCTGAAAGATATCAAACTATCTATGCAAAAGAAGAAGGTGCAGTTGCTGCTCCAACGGCAGGTCTACATTTTTCAAAACATCTGTTAAAAAGATTGGAAATTAAAGGTATTGAATTTGCTGAAATTACTTTACATGTAGGATTAGGTACTTTTGCTTCAGTAGAAGTTGAAGATCTTTCCAAACATAAAATGGAAAGTGAACAAATTTCCATTTCTGAAAAAACTTGCAAAATAGTAAATCATGCCATTGAGACCAAACACCGTGTATGTGCTGTGGGTACAACTTCCATGAGAGCTATTGAAACTTCAGTTTCTGCTAATAAGCGATTAAATCCATACGAAGGATGGACCAATAAATTTATTTTCCCTTCTTACGATTTTGGTATTGCTGATTCCATGATTACCAACTTTCACACTCCTAAATCAACTTTAATGATGATGGTTTCAGCTTTTGCCGGATATGATTTAATTATGAAAGCTTACAAAGAAGCTATTAAAGAAAATTATAAATTCTACTCCTATGGAGATGCCATGTTAATCATTTAATTATAGCATTATAGTAACTTTGAATCAAAATAAGAAAGATATAAGAGCCTTAAGTTTACAAGAACTTGAGGCTTATTTTTCCTCAATAGGAGAAAAACCTTTTCGAGCCAAACAGGTTTATGAATGGCTCTGGAATAAAAATGCTCATTCTCTTTCAGAGATGACCAATCTTTCCAAATCTTTACGTGAAAATTTAGAAAATCATTTCTCGATCAAGCCGGCAGAGATCCACGTCATGCAAAGATCTATCGACGGAACTATTAAAAATGCCGTAAAATTACACGACGGAAATGTTGTGGAATCGGTTCTGATTCCTACCACTAAACGGACTACGGCTTGTGTTTCTTCGCAAGTTGGATGCAGTTTGGATTGCACTTTTTGCGCTACGGCACAATTAACACGAATGAGAAATTTAACTGCCGCAGAAATCGTAGATCAGGTAACCTTAATTGATAAACAAAGCAGAGAATATCATCAAAAGCCTCTTTCCAATATAGTATTTATGGGAATGGGAGAACCTTTACTCAATTATTCTTCTGTAACGGATGCAATCCGAAAGATCACGGAGGACAAAGGATTAGGAATGTCTCCCAGAAGAATTACCGTTTCTACTTCCGGAATTCCTAAACTGATTGAAAAACTAGCAGATGAAAATTTAAAAGTTAAATTAGCCTTATCCTTACATTCAGCCATTGAGGAAAAACGCAATCAATTAATGCCATTTAGTGTTAAATTTCCTCTAACAAGTATAATGGAATCCCTATCCTATTGGTATCAGAAAACTAAAAGTAGAATTACACTGGAATACATTATTTGGAAAGGAATTAATGACGGCAATGAAGATATAAGAGCATTAATAAAATTCTGTAAATCAATACCGTCAAAAGTTAATTTAATACAATACAATTCCATAGAAGGTGGAAAATATTCTCAAGCCAATTCAAACATAATTCAAAACTATGTAACTGCTTTGGAACAAGAAAATATCATTGTTAAAATAAGAAAAAGTAGAGGGGATGATATTGATGCAGCCTGTGGACAACTCGCTAACAAGCATTAATATATAATTAAGTTTTGAAGAAAGTTTAACTTAAATACGAAGTTTACTTACCTAATAATTATTTTTTTAATCTGCTGCATTATTTATCAGAATTGGTATACCATTTATATATTCCTACTAGCGCATTTATTTCATATAATATGGATTGAACAGCAAAAATATAATTATGCGAAATCAGATTTAATGATAACCAAACTAAATTACTAACACTCCACAAAACCCAGGAAAAAGGTTGTCTCATGATCATAGTAAATTGATCAGACACTCCTATCATAAAAGCAATACAATTAAGTAAAAGTATGTAAGGAGAAGAATCTTTTTTAAAAAAATAATCACCCAAGAAAAACATAAGAATTATTCCTATTATACAGAATAAGATCGTACATATTAAGGCTTTTTGATTCATTTTTGATACTTTGATTTTTCCTTCTTGATCTTGATTTTTTTTCTTAGTCCATAGAATCAGCCCGAAAATATGAGTTATAAAATAATATAGATTGCTACATGCCATACCAACATTTCCAAATAACAGATGGGTATATATCTCGCCAATATTTGCCGACATTCCCAATAAATTGGATATTATCGGCGATCTATATACCAATACATTAACACAAACATAACCAAGCAAAGCGGTTACGGTAAAAATTAGTATATGGGAAAGTGTTTCTGCATTGTCTTTCCACATAGCATATCCCAAGTATATGGTTAAAAAAAACGCAACAATAAACCAGGTAATTCTAAGTATTTTTTCAAATTTCTTTGTAAACATTTTACTTAATTATTATATTTTAATTTTGTTTTTCTTTTAATTGTTACTCCGTTCTCTGATACATACACCCCCGATAAAATACATACGGTACCTAGAAAAGTAATCATCGTTATACGTTCCTTTAAAATAATTGATGCCGAAATGATTGCTATCAACGGTACTAAGTAGATATAATTGGTTGTTTTAATAATTCCAATTTTCTTTATTGATAAATTCCAGGTAAAAAAACATACCATAGATGCTATAATTCCTAAAAATAAAAGATTAAAAATTACCGTAGGAGTTAGCAATAAATCTTTTTGAAATTTGAAAGGAGCTATTAAAATAAAAGGTATTATAGTTACTATTCCATAAAAAAATAATTTACGGGTTATAAAAAGTATGGAATAAGTATTACTGAGCTTATTTAAAATCAAAGTATAGATTGTCCAAGAAAGTACTGCCGTTAAAGCCAATAAATCCCCCCAAAAGTTTATCTCGAGTATGAAACTACCATTAAATATTACTAAAAAAACTCCAAATAAAGCTAATAAAGAACCATATACTAAATTTTTGGTTACTTTTTCTTTTTTATTTATTAGTATAGTAAAAAAAGCGGTTACTATGGGATTAGTAGACAATATTAATGATACATTAGAAGTTAAAGATAACTTCAAAGCTATATTTTCTGTTATAAAGTATATTGTTCCTCCAAATAATCCGATTAACAAGAACAGAAATTCATCTTTATAATTTTTTGAAAAAATTACCTTCGGAGAAAAAAACCATATACATATATAAGCTAATAAAAAACGGTATAAAAAGATCTCTACCGGACTTAATCCGTCATTCATTAATACTTTGGTTGAAATAAAGGTAGTACCCCATATACAAATCGTTATTATAGCTAAAATATGATATTTTAAATTTTTATTTTTCATACATTTAGTTAGTATTACAATAAAAAAGAACTGATAGCTTTATAAAACTATCAGTTTATTCCAAGATTAAAAAATATACTAGTTTCTTAAAAATTCATCTATATGCCTAGCCGTTTTTCTTCCGGAAGCGATGCTTGTTACCACCAAAGATTGACCGCTCACACAATCACCTGCTGCAAAAATTTTATCCACATTGGTTTTTCTAGTTTCATCGGTATGAATATTTTTTCTTTCATTCATGATGATCTCCATTTCTTCTAAAAAACCTTCTTGAATGGGATTGACAAATCCAAGCGCCAAAAAAGCCAAGTCAATTTTTAATATTTCGGGTTCTCCCACTTCTTTCATAGTAAATTTTCCTGATGAATCTTTTTCCCATTCAACTTCTACTACTTCCACTCCGGTTAATTTCCCCTCTTCTCCGATAAATCTTTTGGTATGTAATGACCATCTTCGCTCACATCCTTCTAAATGTGAAGAAGAAGTTTTTAAATAGACCGGAAAAGGTACGGGCCATCGGTTTTCAACTTCTTTTAACTCTTTAGGCTTAGATAGTATTTCAATTTGTATAATATTAGCAGCTCCTTGTCGATTAGCCGTTCCTATACAATCGGAACCGGTATCTCCTCCTCCGATTACCAAAACATTTTTTCCTTTTGCATTAATAAATTCTTCTTCGGAAATGGTTTCTTTAGCAACAATCTTGTTTTGCATTTTTAAATATTCCATTGCGTAATGAACTCCTTTGAGTTCCCTTCCCTCAATTTTCAAATCTCTGGGCGACTGAGACCCGATGGCTATACAAACGGCATCGTAATTTTTTAAAATCTCTCTTCCTTTTATATCTTTGCCTACTTCAGTGTTGACTATAAATTCAATGCCCTCCTCCTTCATCAAATCAACACGTCTTTGAACTACATTTTTGTTTAATTTAAAATCGGGAATACCATAACGAAGCAATCCGCCGATACTGGTATCTTTTTCATAAACTGTTACAGTATGTCCTTTTTTATTGAGTTGATTGGCTACTGCCATTCCTGCAGGACCGGATCCAATAACTGCTACTTTTTTTCCTGTTCGTGCAGTTGGAATTTGTGGCTTCATGAATCCCTCGGAATAGGCGTGTTCCATCACGGCTGCCTCATTTTCTCTAATGGTAATAGGCGAATCTTCAATCGCCAATACACAAGTTTTTTCGCAAGGTGCCGGACATACTCTGCCTGTAAATTCAGGAAAATCGTTGGTAGATTGTAAACTTCGAGCAGCTCTTTTCCAATTTCTTTTATAAATTAGATCTTGCCATTCAGGCATTTTATTTCCTAATGGACAACCGTATTGACAAAATGGAACTCCGCAGTCCATACATCTAGATGCTTGTAAAAATCTATCTTCTGTATTTAATGTCTGCTCTACTTCTCCATAATCCGAAATTCTTTCATGTCTAGGGCGATACCCTGCCTCTTTTCTGTTTATTGTTAAAAATGCTTTAGGATTTCCCATTTTATACTTTATAATATCTTAATAATCGTATTCTAGTTTTGAAATTTTCTCATTTATTGCGCGAATTTTTTCTTCTTGCAAAACTCTTTTATATTCTATTGGAGTAACTTTAATAAAAGAATTTACTTCGTTTATCCAATTATCCAATAACCTTTTAGCTAATGGGCTTGAAGTGTGTTTGTAATGATTGCTAATAAGATCATTTAATTCACGTATATCGCTAATATCTTCAATTAAGGAAAGTTCAACCATTTCCATATTGCAATAGTAATCGAAATCGCCATCTGGATTGTATACATATGCTATACCGCCACTCATGCCGGCAGCAAAATTTCTTCCTGTTTTACCCAGCACTACCGTTCTTCCTCCGGTCATATATTCACAACAATGATCTCCTGCTCCTTCAACTACCGCAAGAGCTCCACTATTTCTTACACAAAAACGCTCTCCTACCTGACCGTTAATATATACTTCGCCTGAGGTCGCACCATATAAAAGTGTATTTCCCGCTATAATGTTGTTTTCAGGCATAAAGTTAGATGAATCGGGAGGCAACAAAACAATCTTACCGCCTGACAATCCTTTTCCCAAATAGTCATTTGCATCCCCTTTTAATGTAAAAGTGATTCCTTTGGATAAAAAAGCTGCGAAACTTTGACCTGCCGATCCTTTAAATGTGCAATGAATGGTATTATCCGGTAATCCGTTGTTACCGTATTTTTTTGCCACTTCTCCTGACAGCATCGCTCCCACTGCTCTATCCGTATTTTGAATCGTACGTTTCAATGATACGGGCATGGATTGATCTATGGCATTGCGACAAGTGTTTATTAATTCTCTATCTAAAACTTTATCTATTTTATGATCTTGAAGTTTATTGTGTTTTAAAGAATTTTTATTTTTTTCGGGATAATATAATATTCTGCTTAAATCTAATTTTTCAAATCTAGGATTTTGAAGAGAGGATTTGGACTTTAACAGATCTGTTCTTCCCACAATATCGTCTAATTTGGTAAATCCCAGTGAGGCTAAATGTTCTCGTACTTCTTCTGCTAAGAAAGTAAAGAAATTTATAAGATAATCACTTTTGCCGCTAAATTTTCCCCTTAATTGCTCATTTTGGGTTGCTACTCCTACCGGACAAGTATTCAAATGACATTTTCTCATCATAACGCAACCCAAAATAATCAAAGCACTGGTTGCAAAACCAAATTCTTCGGCTCCCAGCATTGCGGCTATGACAATATCCCTGCCTGTTTTTAATTGTCCGTCTGTTTGAAGGCGAATGTTACCTCTAAGATTATTTAACACCAATGTTTGTTGGGTTTCAGCTAATCCGATTTCCAGCGGTAATCCGGCATGTTTAATAGAGCTTAACGGACTGGCACCCGTTCCTCCGTCGCACCCGCTGATTAAAATTAAATCTGCCTTTGCTTTTGCCACACCGGCAGCTATGGTTCCTACACCACTTTCTGAAACCAATTTTACGCTAATTATAGCTTTCGGATTTACATTTTTTAAATCATAGATTAATTGTGCCAAATCTTCAATAGAATATATATCGTGATGAGGTGGAGGGGAAATCAATGAAATACCGGGTATGGAATGTCTTGTTTTGGCTATAATTGTATCAACTTTAAATCCGGGCAATTGTCCTCCTTCTCCCGGCTTTGCTCCTTGAGCTACTTTAATTTGAATTTCATCTGCATTTACTAAATATTCCGTTGTAACTCCAAATCTTCCAGAAGCTACTTGTTTGATCGCTGATCTAGCATTAGTTGAAAAACGTTCTTTTAGTTCTCCTCCTTCTCCTGTATTACTTTTTCCCCCAATTGTATTCATAGCAACCGCTATGGCTTCATGTGCTTCTTTACTGATTGATCCGAACGACATAGCACCTGTAACAAAACGCTTCATAATTTCTGATGCAGGCTCGACTAAATCTATATCAATGGGTTGGGAAGTATAATCGATAAAATCTCTTATAAATATTTTATCTTCTTTGTTATCTACTTCTTGTGTAAATTCTTTAAATTTATTGTAATCTCCGGTTCGTGTGGCAATCTGAAGTTTTGCGATGGTTTCCGGATTCCAAGCATGGGCTTCTCTTCCTTTTCTCCATGCATACATTCCTAAATTGTCGTATATGGTTGAATCATGTACCCCTTCGAATGCTTCTTTAAACGATTGGATGGTATCGTATGCTATGTCTTCTAAATCTATACCTTCTATTTTTGAAATGGTGTGACCAAAATAATCGGATAATACTTTTGAACTTATTCCGATCGCCTCAAATACTTGAGCTCCTATATAACTTTTAAGGGTAGATATTCCCATTTTTGAAAGAACTTTCAATAATCCTTTATGTATGGATTTCATGTAATTTCTTTCCGCTGTTGAAAATACCATTTGTATTTCTCCTTTTTCAACCAAATCATTCAACATGGCAAATGACAGGTATGGATTTACTGCATTGGCTCCGTATCCAAATAATAAGGCAAAATGCATAACCTCTCTCGGTTCTGCTGATTCTACCACCAAATCAATTTGCATACGTTTTCTCTTTTTGATCAAATAATGATGGACAGAAGAAACTGCTAATAATGAGGGAATAGCGATATGGTCCAGGTCAGCTTTTCTATCACTTAAAATAATATAATTGCTTCCTTTGTCCACTGCTTCTTCCGCAGTTTTACAAAGTTCTTCAATACCTTTTCTCAAACCGTAAGCATATTCATCCGGTTGATACATAAAGGTTATAGGAATCACTGTCGATTTAAATCCTTTATAATCTAAATTTTCGAGCAGATCCAATTCTTTATTGGTTATAATGGGATAGGCCAGTCCGACCATTTTACAGTGTTCGGGCATAGGCTCTAATATATTTTTATGTAAAGAACCTATGTATCCGGCTAGGGACATTACTAATTCTTCTCTTATGGGATCAATGGGTGGATTGGTTACCTGCGCAAAATGTTGCCTGAAATAGGAAAATAAACGATTGGGTTCTTTGGATAATATGGCCAAAGGGGTATCGTTTCCCATAGAGCCCACCGGTTCTTTACCGTCTATAGCCATCGGAATTAAGAGTTTCTCTATATCTTCACGATAATATCCATATGCTGATAACATGACATCCAAATTCGGAACTTTATATTTCACGCTTCTTCCCGAAGATATATCATCTAAAGAAATTCTGTTTTTATCTAACCATTGTTTATACGGATAAGCATTTGCCAATTCTTCTTTTAATTCTTTATCATACTGAACAGTACCATTTACAGTATCAATTAATACCATTTTTCCCGGTTTTAATCTTCCTTTTTCCCTGATTTCTGAAGGATCAAAGGTAACTACTCCTGTTTCCGAAGCTACTACCATCATATCATGATGGGTAATGAGATATCGTGCGGGACGTAATCCATTTCTATCCAACAATCCCCCGGCATACCGCCCGTCACTGAATAAAATGGTCGCCGGTCCATCCCACGGTTCCATAAGAATGCTGTGGTATTCATAGAAGGCTTTCAGTTCGGATGAGATCGGGTTTTTATCATTCCATGATTCCGGAACCATCATGGCCAATGCATGAGGCAATGACTTGCCCGACATTACTAAAAATTCTAATACATTATCAAAAGATGAACTGTCGCTCATACCCTGCTGCACAATCGGCCATATATCTTCTATATTTCCTATTTTTTCTGATTTTAAAACGCTTTCACGTGCTTCCATCCATAACCTGTTTCCTTTAATGGTGTTGATTTCTCCGTTATGCCCGACTAAACGAAAAGGCTGAGCTAAGTCCCAGGTTGGAAAAGTATTGGTACTGAATCTTGAATGAACCAAAGCAATGGCGCTGGTAAAATTAGGATGTAATAAATCAGGAAAATAATGTCTTAGTTGTAAAGATGTCAACATTCCTTTATATACAATGGTTTTGGTTGACAAACTTACTATGTAGCATCCGCGCTTATTTTTTATATCTGATTCTAATAGTGCTTTTTCAAATTTTTTTCTAAGTAAATACAGTTTTAATTCTAATACTTCTTGTGAATATTCTTCTCCTTTTATGAATATCTGCTTTATAATCGGCTCATTTGCCATTGATATTTCTCCAAGTATATCACTATTAACAGGTACATCCCTCAAGGCTAAAAAACTTAATCCTTCTTTTTTGATTAATTCGGACAGTAATTCAAATGCCTTTTTTTCTTCTTCTTTTTCTTTAGGAAAAAATAACAACCCGCTCCCATATCTGCCCTTTTCCGGAACTGCTATTCCTTGAAGAAGAACAAATTCATGAGGTATTTGCACCATAATTCCGGCTCCATCTCCGGTTTTATTATCGGCGCTTTCAGCTCCTCTGTGGGTCATATTTTCTAAAACTTGAAGTCCGTTTTCAACAATTGAATGGGATCTGACACCTTTGGTGTGGACTATCATACCTACTCCACACGCGTCATGCTCAAATTCCGGATCATATAATCCTTTTTTACAGTATTCACTTTTCCACATAATTTTTACTCAGAATTTTTTAAGTTATAAAAGTAATAATTATAAATATAAATTATTGCATAAATTGCATTATAATTTAATATTAATAAATTATAAACATAAATTATCTAGTATTTTATACCTTAAAACGCATAGGAAGATTCGATATTATCAATTGATTTTTGAAAAATTAATATCTATCGGAGTTTTTAACTGAAAATAAGATATATTAATATTTTTATATTTTACAATTAATTTAACATTAATTTAAAAATAAGACAACTTTCATGTACTATATTTGCGTTATAAATTCAATTAACACAATTTTATTAAGATAATCGTAAAACAATCACTATGTCATTTAAAGCGAAATTAGAAGTAGAAGGGAAATCATATAATGTTTTGAATATTAATTACTCTTTAGCTCAAGAAACAGATCCAACCGGTCGACCGTCTTCTCAAACCAGAGGGGGAAGGATTGAAGTTTCAATTGAATCTACCGGTGAAACTGACATTTTTGAGTGGATGACAAATAGCTTTGAAAGAAAAGATGGTAAAATAGTATTCATTAAAAGAGACAACAATTCTACTTTAAAAGAATTATATTTTTTTGATGGATATGTTGTGAAATATAAAGAAAATTTTGATTCTTACGGTAAATCTCCTCTAACGGAAACTTTTACTATTTCTGCTAAGAGTATTAAAATGGGAACCGGAGAGCATATTAATGAATGGATTTAAGATTAAAAATCTTTTAATTGGAATTAATTAAATTAAATTTACGCGTATTGTATGGTATTTTTATTTAATTAAGAAATTCTAATATCCTTTTTGATAAGATTTGTAAGTGCTTTCGGATTTAAAATTTCTAATTTTTAAAAATATTTATTTCTTATAAAAAATAAAACGATGAATTTCAAGAAATTCATCGTTTTTTTATGAGTGTTATAATTAATAACTATTTTACATATTATTGTTCCGCCAATTTTTCTTTAATGCGGGTTTCAATTTCCTCTAATAGTTCCGGATTATCTTTTAATAACTGCTTAACAGAATCTCTTCCTTGTCCAAGCTTCGTATCTTGATAGCTGAACCAAGATCCGGATTTTCCGACAATTCCCATTTCAACTCCTAAATCCAGGACTTCTCCTACTTTGGAAATTCCTTCTCCGTACATAATATCGAATTCTGTTTGACGGAACGGTGGAGCTACTTTATTCTTAACGACTTTCACTTTCACTCTGCTTCCTATTGCATTATCACCATCCTTGATCGGTGAGCCTGATTTACGTATATCAATTCGTACTGAAGCATAGAATTTTAATGCATTTCCTCCGGTAGTTGTTTCCGGGTTTCCAAACATTACTCCAATTTTTTCTCTAAGCTGATTGATAAATATTACGGTACATTTAGTTTTACTAATGGTAGCGGTTAGTTTTCTAAGAGCCTGAGACATTAGTCGTGCATGAAGACCCATTTTAGAATCTCCCATTTCTCCTTCTATTTCTGCTCGAGGAGTTAATGCTGCTACTGAATCGATAACTACAATGTCAATAGCACCTGATCGAATCAGATTATCGGCGATTTCCAATGCTTGTTCTCCATCGTCCGGCTGAGAAATAATCAGATCGTCCAAATTGATTCCCAGACGTTGAGCATAGGTTGGATCGAATGCGTGTTCTGCATCAATGAAGGCTGCTATTCCTCCTTTTTTCTGAGCTTCTGCTATTGCGTGTAACGTAAGTGTTGTTTTACCCGATGATTCCGGACCAAATATTTCAATAATTCTTCCTCGTGGATAACCTCCGACCCCTAAAGCCAAATCCAAACCGAAAGATCCGGTAGGAATTGTGTCTACTTCTTCAACAGGCTTATCTCCCATTCGCATGACTGATCCTTTACCATAGGTCTTGTCTAATTTGTCTAAAATTAGATTCAACGCCTTCTTCTTTGCTTCTGAATTGTTTGCGTCTTTGCTTTCTTTTTCTGCCATTATTTGTTTTACTTTTTATATATATTTAATTTTTCAATTGTTTTTAATCCTTTAAAATATTCGTCGTTTACGAAATATCTAAGTTAACTAATGTTTATCTTAAAGATTCATAGTTTTAAGGATTTGTTCTGCATGATTCTTTGTTTTTACTTTGGTAATAATATTTTTAATTATTCCATTTTCATCAACTATATAGGTATATCGTAAGATGCCTTCATATTCTTTTCCCATAAATTTTTTCTTACCCCATGCTCCAAATGATTCTATTATTTTTTTATCAACGTCTGCTATAAGCGGAAAAGGAAATGAATATTTATCATGAAATGATTTTTGTTTATCTACTGAATCTTTACTTATTCCTATGATTTGATAGCCTTCTTTTTGAAGAGTTGCATAATTATCTCTAAGATTACATCCTTCAGCTGAACAACCCGGAGTATTTGCTTTGGGATAAAAATATATGATAAGTTTTTTTCCTTTAAAATCTGAATATTTAATTATTTTTCCTTCTTGGTCAAGTCCTTCAAAATCAGGAATCTTATCCCCTATTTTTAACATCGTTTTGGGTTTAAACTTTTGGTTATGTAAAGATATTCATAAAAAATATAAGTATCAATTTTTTCAAAACTCTAAATTATATATCCTTACCAACTACCAACCTAAGCAATTATATATCAAACCATTAAGCATCCAAATAATTCTCAGCTATAAATTTTCCATTTCTTTCAATTAAGTGTAAGTAAATATCATGAAATACTGAAATTTTAAATGCTATAGTATAAGATCCTTGTAATTTTTGATTACTTCATATCCTTTGTTTTTGAAATAGGTTTCCGAACATTCTAATTTTTCAGCCATAATAAAATCTCCTCCCCAAGCTCCCAGACTCTTAACAAACCCCGGATAATCACTGAATAAAACTTTTTTTACTGTATCTATATTGATAAACTCTGAAATCAATTGTTCATGTTCTGAAATAAGAATCCTAAATTGATTAAAGGTAATTTTTGGGTCAATAATTTCTCGGGTTATATTTGAAATGGCATCTATGAGATGTTCCGACTTCGTTTTTTGTTTATAATGCTGTATTCCTTCTCTTGAATTTTGTTTTTGATTCAAATAAATAAATAAAAGATTTTCCGTTATTGCGGAAGATATTTCTACCTTTTCAATTTTCTTTACTTCATTTTCTTTTAGTTGATAGGTAATAGGCGTATGGGCTTCGGCACAGGCTATATCATAACCGCTTCCTCCAAAAGTTTTTTCTAATAATTTATAGGGATTTACTTTTGTCCATTGTGCTACATTATTGATTAAGGTTGAACTGGTTCCCAAGCCCCAATTTTCGGGAAAGTCCAACCGAGTTATACATTCGTATCCAACTTTATTTTCAAATTTCGTGCTTCCTAATTTTTGTACTTCTTGGAAAATATGGAGTAATTGTTTTGAAAAATTTAAATTCGTCGTTTCATCGATTTTATTGCTGTTAATATCTAAAACGGTTTTAAACCATAATTTTCCATCACTTTTATAGGCAGTCCATACCAATTTATTAGAAAATTCTTGAGTTTGGTGTATTTGAAGAGATTGTCCTAATCGAGTGGGTACGGCTAAACTTACGGCACCATCCAGTACCGTATATTCTCCGGTTAAAAGTAATTTACCGTTACTTTTAAATTTTTGTAAAATACTCAAATTATGAGAGTTTATTCTGTTTATTTTTGAAGGTATTTAGCAAATGATTCATCTAATAGCGCCGGCATACTTACACGTCCATTGACTACACTTACTACTTCTGCTTTTGCTTCAGAACATACTTTGTTGTCGGACTTGCGTATAATTTTTTGATTAAATATATAACGGATTCCTTCTTTTTCCAATGAATCTATGGTACATAAAAATTTTTCTCCTCCTTTTAGTGAACTCATATAGCGTACATGAATGCTTATTAATACTAAATCGATTCCTTTTTGGTGTAAATCATAGAAATCTAGCCCATTATGTTCTAGAAATTCATGACGGCCTACTTCATAATAGTGTTGATAATTTGCATTGTTCACGATGCCTTGTGCATCACATTCATAATCTCGTACTTTTAAATCGATTTCAAAAAGAGGAGTATTCATAATTTAATTTTTTATACGTAATAGTAAACTCTAATTTATGAAAAATTTCGCTTATAAAAAAGGAATTGTAAGATTTTTATTCATGGTTTTTAGGTGAATATATACCAGAGTATTCCTATATTTAAACGAAAATCTGTATATGGATTGAGTGGTGAACTGTAGAATTTGTAACCACTAAAACTGGAGTTGAAATGTTGCCCTTCCAGTATAATCAACATTCTTTTGACTTTAAAATGCAGAAATAAATCTAATACGGGATATTCTCCGATATTATAATTTTCTGTTTTTGATTGTAATCTAAACTCGTTGGTTACCGGTAAAAAGAGTCTGGATTGGAATTTATTAAAGTAATAAGCATTTAATCCTAATTGGAATTCTGCATTATTTTTAAATGCTTTTGATTGGTAATAAATGGTAGCTCTACCAATGAAATCCGGCAAGGGTAAGAGTTGTTTATTACTGGTAACATTTTGATATGCTAAATTAGTTTCCAAATGGAATTTTTTATATTGAAAACTGTTTTTCAAACCTACTTGTACTATATCAACCGAAGAACCGGCTTGTTTAGGAAGATAATCACTATCTAAATAGGTATAATTTTTTATATTATAAAATTGTGTAAAAACTCTTGTATTATAAGGTTTTGTATGTAATTCTCCTCCCGCTTGAACTGTTCTTTCTTTTTTAGGGTCATCCATAAAATAATTCATGGATTTATAAAAACTTTGATTATACAGCAAGTTTAATGACGGTATCTGAGATTTAACTCCTACATTAGCTTCTAAATAATAATCTTTTAAAGGACTGACTATTAAATGATTGTCTAAGTAATACGAATTTTTAAATTCATCTCCCGTCATTGCCTCTCCTTGTGATTTTAAAACAATTTCTTTCTTCCAGTTAAATGCAAGCTTTCCGGCTATTCCCACTCGATTGTCTTTGAGATTTTTGGGAAAGGAAATACTTGGATCAACTATTCGGTCAAAATTAAATTCTAAATGTTCATATTTAAGTCCTGTTTCCAAATGTAATTTATCGCTCCAATCAAAAACTGCCATGGATTGATTGGTAATCTTTCTAAGTTTTTTTGTATTGTAATGACTTTTCAAATTGTCTACATCAAAAATACCTTGTTTATCTGAAAAATAGGTATTTAGATTTTTAAATTCTTCATAGGTAAAGTGGGAAGATTCTGCCGAAAAAATATTTTTTATAGATAACGGATAGGTGTTATGTCCCGAATTAAGAATTCCTAATTGTTGACCGACATAAAATCTTCTTCTTCCATATTTTGATTGCGCTCCTGTAAGGTTTACTTCCATTCGGTCCCGATCTTTAAATCGGCTGTCTCCATCTTCGAAATTTTTTGGAAATTGAATTCCTCCGTTTTCTTCATCGTCTACATTAGCTGTTATATAGTGAGTCCACAAATTATATTTTTGATTTTTGGTATGATAAGCAAGTGTGAATAAAAGTGAATTATTGGAAGCTAATTGTTCTAAATATTTTCCTTCTGAACGTAATCCTCTGTATTGTATGGAATAATTTAGTCTTGAATTGATATTATGTGTAAATAAACTTGATAATGAATGGCCTTGTTTATATCCATTGTTGTATTGGAATTCGGTCATCGGGGTCTGAACATCAAAATATCTTACTTCATCTGCTTCTATTAGGTTAAAAGATTTTCCCGTAGGAATTAAATCTATTCCCGAGTTAATTTTAGTTGAAAATAATAAAGGATTAAAAGTATGTCCAATATTGGAAAACGGCATGGCGCCAAAACTATCTTTGTGATTGTACATTTTATTGCTATAGTATTTATCTATAGTTAAAACGGTATCAAAGATTTTTTTCGCATGGTCTTCCGTCCAATATTTATAGGATTGTATGGTTGGGTTATAAATTTTAATTGAATCAGAAGAGATAGTTTTACTGTTTGTTACAGGCATTTCGTTTGTTTTCCCTTCTGAAACCTGAGCAAAAGAAAATATTGAAACTATGCTTGAAAATAAACAGATAAAAAATATTCTAATTCTACTCATGTATGTAAACAATATGCAAATATAAAAATAAAAAAACGGCAAAAAAACCGACTGTTTATTCTATATGTTATATTATTCTTAATATCTGTTAAAATAATGCCGAATATCATTATTTACGTTCTGTATTTAAAATTATTTTAGTGTTTAATAAAAAGCTATTTATAAAAAAACCACCTTAAATAAGGTGGTTTTTTGTGTATATAATCTATTAATACCCTTTATTTTGTTGATCTTTGTTCATTCCTGCATTATTATCAATTTCGGATTGCGGTATCGGAAAAGCTAATCTGAAGTCTCCAACAGGGAAAGTAATATCTTGTTCTCCTGTTAAGTCTATTCTTGTTAAGGTTTTATTCCATCTTAACAAATCCCAAACCCTGAATCCTTCTCCTACTAATTCTTTTCTTCTCTCTTCTTTTACATCATCCATGGTTATTGTTGTTAATGGAGTAATTCCTCTTTGGGCTCTAATGCCGTTTACTAATTCTAAGGCTTCAGCAGTAGAACCTCCTCCTCCCATTAATATGGCTTCTGCCTGATTTAAGGCTATTTCTTCATATCTTACTAACTTTTGATTGGATTCTCCTGTTAATAACGGATATTTACCTTCAATATAGGTTGCATTTTTGGAAGAATTTTGACGCAACATTCCGGTTTTGTCTTTACTATCTTTTTTGATTTTAGCTCTGATATCTTCAGGGTCGTATGCTGCAACTAAACTTGGGTTTAATCGGGTATTGGCATATCCTTCTGATGAAAAAATATAACCTACACTTGAAGTACCAATAGCCCCTGCAACGCCATAAGCTAATTCAAATATTGAGTTAAGCCCTTCTATTCTCCAACTGGTTACATATAAACCTTTGTCAATAGGTGCATATTGAGCCGTAACTTCACCGGCATATTTATATACATTAGTATAGTCTTCTTTGTATAAATAGTATCTCGACATTAATCCGGCTATCGCTCCTTTAGTTAATTTTTGTTTAACATCAATGTTATATACTGATTTTTCATAGGCTTGTTGAAAATCAGATTCGATTTGAGCATAACATTCATCTAAGGTTGCTCTTGATACAGCGAATGTTGCCGGATTGGTTGTATTGTCTAAAATTAAGGGAACACCTAAATTTTTATCTTGTGTATATTTTTGTCCAAACAATTTTATGAGATCGAAATATGCCCAAGCTCGGATTGCATAGGCTTGTGATTTAATTTCGTCAATTTTTTCTTCCGAAGTTCCATCTGTTATAGTTGCGTTTATGACAATATTTGCATTGGATATTACTCGATAGATTCTTTTCCATGTTTCACTTGCATAACTGTCGGTTGCATTCATGGTAAATTGAGAAACTGTCTGATATCTTCCGGAAGA
This sequence comes from Apibacter sp. B3706, assembly GCF_011082725.1. Taxonomy (NCBI): domain Bacteria; kingdom Pseudomonadati; phylum Bacteroidota; class Flavobacteriia; order Flavobacteriales; family Weeksellaceae; genus Apibacter; species Apibacter sp. B3706. The sequence goes on from NZ_CP049715.1 coordinate 1,915,891, forward strand.
ACCTGTTGAGAACATTTCATCACTTCCTCTAACTTCTCCGAAAACTACATAATTACATCCGTAATAATATTGGGATCTCATTAAGGCATAAGTTCCGTTCATAAATGTTTCCAGCTGACCCAAAGTAGTAATGGGCGTTTCATCTATTACATCGGTTTGTTGCAATTGTGGGTCTGTAAAATCATCTGAGCATGATACGGTTGAAATTAATGATGATAAAACAGTTGCTAATAATATAATCTTTTTCATGGTTATCTTCTTAATTTTTAAAATCCAACATTAACTCCAACAGTAAATGTTTTTAATATAGGTTGTTCAAAGTTACTTCCTCCTCCATTGACATTTTGTTCAGGTTCTATTTTCAGATGCCTTACTTTACTGTCAAAACAATAGGTCCAAATATTGGTTCCTCGTAGATATATTTTAAGGTTAGTTAATCCTATATCATCCAATACTGATTTTGAAAAAGTATATCCGATGGTTAAGTCTCTTAATCTGATGAAATCGCCATCATATAAAAATCTGGTTGATGAATAGTTGGATTTTGAAGAATTGGTAAGTATTGGTTTTGGATTTGAAGCATGAGGATTATCCGGCGTCCAGAAATCGCCTTGTTCTTCATATCCTCCATATATATGTATATATTGTCCGTCACTCGTAGTGTAATTTCTCCATCCATCATATATTTTATGTCCGAAATTACCACTGAAGGTTGCAGATAAAGATATTCTTTTATAAGATAGATCTGTTGAAATCCCTGCCATGTATTTTGGAAGTGTAGTTCCTTGAACGGCTCTTTCTGCTTTATTATAATCGGTAGTTACTTCTCCTCCTTTTCCATTTACATACCATTGTCCTTCTCCTGTAGTAGGGTTAACTCCCGCCCATTTCCTCATATACCAACTTTTTACGGCTTCTCCTTTTCTAACAATATTTACCCCTGTAATAGATTCACCTAACGGAAGATTTGTTACTTCATTTTTTACGTAAGTGAAATTACCGGATAGATACCAGTTGAACCCGTCAGGGGTATCTGATTTGATTATTGTTCCCCCTAAATCTAATTCAATCCCTTTGTTTACCATATCTCCGGCATTAACTAATACGGTAGAGAATCCTGTGGTTAATGATATACCTTTAGGGAATATTAAATCTTTTGTCTTTTTGTGAAAGTATGAAGCTGAAAAATTCAATCTGTGATTAAAAAATTCAGTTTCGAAACCTGCATCAAACTGTCTGATTTTTTCCCAAGTGAAATCTTTATATCCTAATTGATAGATATATCCTCCCGCAGCATCATTATAATTTAAATCATATCCATATTGTGCAAATGAATTTAAATCGTCATATAGTAATTGATTTCCTAATTCTCCATATGATGCTTTGATTTTTAACAAATCAATGGATGATCCGATTAAAAATCTTTCATTGGAAATATCATAAGCCGCTCCTACAGACCAGAATGTCCCCCATTTATTACCTGAACCAAAGTTATTTAATGCTTCTCTTCTTATCGTTCCATCCAGAAAATACTTTTTACTGTAATCGTAACTTACATTCGCTGCATATGCATTTCTAGTAGCGATATAGCCATTTCCGGTTGTTTCTTCATTTTTAACAAAATTATCTGTAGAATATAACCCCAGTCTTCCTAATGTAGTATTTGAAGTGCTTAAGTATTTATAGTCTTTTTTATAAGCTTCTTGTATAATTCGTGTATCAAAGTGATGGTTTTCTCCTACTGTGAAAAAGTAATTTAAAATATTCTGAACATTCCAGTTAAAATATCGCACTCTTTCATTAATCATTCTTCCGTTTGTATTTGCTCCGTCTCCATGAATTGGATTATCATATTTATCTCTTTCCATGTTTATATACTCCGGTGCAAAATTTATTACATATCTTAAATTATTAATAATCTTGTACTCACCTTGTATATTAGCAAAAACTCTGGCTGTTTTAGTGGTTATGTAGTTATTTTCCAATAAATACGCGGCATTAAACATACCGTTAAACATTCTTCCGCCTTCTCCTAAATTGTAACTTCCATCCGGATTTTTAGCAGGGTCAGTTGGCAGCATAAAGTATTTAGTTAATAATGGATTTGAAAAATATCCTCCGTTTAAAACACTATTTTGTTTGGTATAAGCCGCATTGATATCTGTACGGATGGTTAATTGATCTGTAGCTTTATAATCAGTTGCTAATCTCCCACTTACTCTATCAAAGTCTGTACTTCTTACAGTACCTTCTTGTGAGAAATAATTAAGAGACGAAGCATATTTTAATTTATCTGAACCTCCGGTTACTCCAATATTTAGACTGTTTTGAGAGGTATAATCTCTTTCCACAAGTTTAGTCCAATCAGGAACCTCAGTTTTACCATCCCATAACGGCAAAGTGGTTTCTTTTGGAGCCAATTCATTGTTTATATAATCGATGGCTTCTTGTTCTGTTAAATTTCTTTTATTTTTAACCGCTTCTGTTAAAACTCTGTTCCATGTTCCCGGAGTGATTGATTTTGGGCCTTTTACCGCTTTTTTTCCAAAACCTCTTTCCAAGTCAACTGAAAATTTAGCTTTCCCGTTTTTTCCTTTTTTGGTAGTTATCACAATAACCCCAGCTCCTGCATCAGCACCATACAAAGAGGTAGCTGCTGCATCTTTTAAGACCGTATAAGATTCTATATCATTGGGATTTATAGTTGCTAAAACATTCGTTGAAGGGTCTGTTTCGGATTTGTTACGGTTATTGGTTAAATTACCTGAAGAAATTCTTACCCCGTCAATGATGTAAATCGGATTGTTATTTCCGTTCACAGAGGTAACTCCTCTCAATCTTATTTGTGCAAGTCCACCCGGCTGACCTGTAGAGGAGTTTACTGATAAACCTGAAACTCTTCCTGCTAAGGCTTTATCAAATGATGCAATCGGGGCATTTGATATGTCAGATCCTTTTACCACAGATGCTGTTCCTACCACATCTTTAGCATCTCTTATTCTACCGAATCCTAAAACAACTACTTCTTCAATTTCCTTTTCGTCTTTTTTCTCGATTTTTTTAGAAAATTTAAATGCTAAATCATCTTTTGCTATTACTTCTTCAGATTCTTCTTCTAAATTCGTAATTACTAAAACATCCCCAACTTTTCCTGCTGATAATTCAAAATTACCGTCATCATCGGTTCTTGTAAAAGTATTCGTTCCCTTAATTTCGACCTTTGCTCCTATGGCAGGTTCACCATCAGCCTCTTGTACATTTCCTTTAATTTGCCCAAAAGCAAATTGACCGGATAAGCACAATCCTAGCACACTTAAAATTTTAAGTTCTTTCCTCATACAATAATATATACTTAGTTAAACAACAAAATTCTAACATTTTTTTAATATATCCAAAAATAATATTAAATTATCTTAAAATAATAGCTATTTGTTATAAATATAGTTAAATTATTACATATATATTAAATAATGAAAAAATTATACTTAATTCTTTGAAAGAACACTATAATATAAGATGGTTGGGAAATAAAAAAAGCTGTATGAAATTTTCATACAGCTTTTATATTAGTTAAATTTAATTTTAAATTTAAATCTTCAATTTTTTCTTAACTTCTACTTCTTCGTATACTTCCAATAAATCTCCTATCTGAATATCATTATAATTCTTAATATTCAATCCACATTCGTATCCTTTGCTTACTTCTTTTACATCATCTTTAAATCTTTTTAAGCTTTCAAGCTCACCGGTATATACTACTATGCCTTCTCTAATGATACGTATTTTAGAGTTTCTGTTAATAGTTCCATCTAAAACCATACATCCGGCAATAGTACCCACTTTGGAAATTTTAAAGGTTTCTCTGATTTCAACATTTCCAATAATTTGTTCTCTGATTTCAGGAGAAAGCATACCTTCCATAGCTTCTTTAACATCGTTAATTACGTCATAGATAATGGAATAGGTTCTAATTTCGATTTCTTCTCTTTCTGCTAATTCTCTGGCACTTTGGTTTGGACGAATGTTAAATCCAATTAATATGGCATCTGAAGCTGCCGCTAATAAGATATCAGACTCTGTAATCTGTCCAACTCCTTTATGGATGATATTGATTTGTATCTGATCATTAGATAATTTTTGTAAAGAATCTGTTAATGCTTCTACTGAACCATCTACATCTCCTTTCAGGATAATGTTTAATTCTTTAAAATCACCTAAGGCAATTCTTCTTCCAATTTCATCTAAGGTGATATGTTTTTGAGTTCTTATGGATTGTTCTCTGATTAATTGCTCTCGCTTGTTAGCAATTTGTTTTGCTTCTTTCTCATCCTCAAATACCCTAAATTTATCCCCTGCAGTTGGCGCTCCATCTAAACCTAAAACCGTAACGGGAACTGATGGACCGGCTTCTTTCATCGGTTTTCCTCTTTCATCCATCATGGCTCTTACTTTCCCGTGATTTTTTCCCGCCAAAATGTAGTCTCCAACACGTAAAGTCCCATTTTGTACTAATATGGTTGATACATAACCTCTTCCTTTATCTAAGGCTGCTTCAATAACCACTCCATTAGATAAACGGTTAGGATTGGCTTTTAAATCCAATATTTCAGCTTCTAATAATACTTTTTCAAGTAGAATATCAACATTGGTTCCAAACTTAGCGGAAATTTCTTGGGATTGAATATTACCTCCCCAATCTTCTACTAATAAGTTCATTTGCGATAATTCTTCCTTGATTTTATCAGGGTTGGAATTAGGCTTATCAATTTTATTAATTGCAAATATCATAGGAACTCCCGCTGCTTGAGCGTGACTGATCGCTTCTTTGGTTTGAGGCATCACATTATCATCTGCTGCAACTACGATAATTGCTAAATCGGTTACTTGAGCACCCCTTGCACGCATGGCGGTAAAGGCTTCGTGTCCGGGTGTATCTAAAAATGTGATTTTTTGCCCATTGGAAAGCTTAACATTATAAGCCCCTATATGTTGTGTAATCCCTCCGGATTCACCGGCAATTACATTGGTATTTCTTATATAATCCAGCAAAGAAGTTTTTCCGTGGTCCACATGTCCCATCACTGTAACGATTGGAGCTCTTGTAACCAAATCTTCTTCTTTATCTTGTTCTTCTTCAATAGCAGAATCATCTACTTCAGAATCGGTAAATTCAATTTTATAACCAAACTCATCGGCTACCAATACCATGGTATCAGCATCTAACCGTTGATTCATGGTTACCATAACACCTAAAGAAAAACATGCAGAAATAATTTCAGTTGCTGCAACATTCATTAGACTCGCCAACTCGTTAACAGTGATAAACTCAGTTACTTTTAGGGTGTTATCTTTTCTTTCTTGTTCGTGTAATTCAGCTTCTTGCTCTCTTCTTTGAATTCTTTTATCTCTTCTGAATTTTGAACTTTTAGATTTTCCTCCTTTGGAGGTTAATTTTTCTAAGGTTTCTTTTATTTGATTTTTTACTTGTTCATCCGTTAATTCTGCAGGACGAACATTTCTGTTTCCTCCGCCTGAATTTGGACGTCTGTTTCCTCCGCCTTTTTTAAAGTTTTTATTTTGTCCTTGACCTGATCCGCCTTTTTTATCTCCGTTGTTGTTTATTGATTTAGCAACCGCATTTACATCAACTTTAGAGTCTTTAACAATTCTTTTTCTTTTCTTTTTCTCAGAATTTGAATTTTCTTTATTGACTTTTTTAGGTTTTTGAAATTGTGTTAAATCAATCTTTTGACCTGTAATTTTAGGTCCGTCCAACTTTTGGTATTGGGTTTCTAACTTTTCAGGTTCGTCGTCTTGTGATTTTTTTTCATTCTCTTCAACTACCGGTGGAGAAGAAACGACCTGTGGTTTTTCTGATTTTTTTTCTTCTTTAATTTCCTGTTTCGGCTGCTCTTCTGCATTTTTCTCTTTCTGTTTTTTAACCGGATGTGTAGGTTCCTTAGCTCTTTGCAGGTCTTCAGGAGATATTTTTCCAACTATTTTAATACCCGATTTTTTTTCTTCTACAGGTTTAGCTTCTTTTTGCTCAACATTTTGAGAGGAAGTTACTTTTTCTTCTTCTTTTTCTTTCTCTTTTCTAAAATCTTTTTTAGTCTTTCTATGAGCATCTAGGTCTATTTTACCTATTGTTTTAGGTGCAGCTATTTCATCGGCTTTAACCTTAAATATTTCCGGTTGCTCCACCTTCTCTTCCTTTCTTCTTTCCGGAATTTTGTTTATGACCACATCTAAAGACGCATCTTTTTTCATTTTATCTTCTGAGAATTCAGTAACTAAGAGCTGATACGCTTTTTGATCTAACTTTACGTTAGGGTTTTTCTCAATCCCGACATTTTGAGAATGTAAATATTCTACTGCTCTGTCAAGAGAGATATTAAGGTCTTTTAATACTTTACTTAATCGAATACCCGACATATTATACTTTGTTGTTATTCTATTTTTTTTACAAATATGATAATTTATTGAAAGAAATTTACATTATTCTTCAAATTCTTCTTTTAAAATACGGATCACATCTATAATGGTTTCTTCTTCTAAATCCGTAAGTTCTAATAAATCATTTACATCTTTTTCTAATACAGATCGTGCTGTATCTAATCCTACTTTTTTCAATTCTTCAATAATCCAGCTTTCTATTTCATCGGAAAATTCTGTCAATTCAATATCTTCTTCTTCCGGCTCATCTCTTCGTACATCAATCTCATATCCTGTTAACCAACTAGCCAATTTAATATTTTGTCCACCTTTACCTATCGCTTTAGACACTTCTTCCGGTCTTAAGAAAACTACTGCATGTTTGTTTTCTTCGTCTAATTCCATGGAAGATACTTTTGCGGGACTTAAAGCTCTTTGGATAAATAATTGCTGATTGTTGGTATAACTGATTACATCTATATTTTCATTTCTCAATTCTCTTACAATTGAATGGATTCTAGATCCTTTCATACCGACACATGCTCCTACCGGATCTATTCTGTCATCATAGGATTCTACTGCTACTTTGGCTTTTTCTCCCGGTATACGAACTGTTTTCTTAATGGTTATTAATCCATCATATATTTCAGGAATCTCAAATTCAAACAGTTTTTCCAAAAATTTAGGTGAAGTTCTTGAAAGGATAATTAATGGTTTTCCTCCTTTAAAGCCTACTTCTTCTACCACGGCTTTTACGGTTTCTCCTTTTCTGAAGAAATCGGATGGTATTTGATTTTCTTTGGGAAGTATCATGTCATTTTGATCTTCATCCATTAAGATAACCTGCTTATGACGAATATAATGGACTTCACCGCTTACAATTTCTCCTTCTATTGATTTGAATTTTTCATATAAATTAGAGTTATCGTATTCGGCTATTTTTGTGTTCAATACTTGTTTGAATGCAAGAATATTTCTTCTTCCTAATTCGTTTAATTCAATCTTTTGGGTATATTCTTCTCCTACTTCAAAACTTGGATCAATTTTTCTAACTTCACTGATTTCTATTTCTAACAAATCATCTTCAGACATTTCATCTTCAACGATTTTTCTATTTAAATATATCTCCAAGTCCCCTTTATCCGGGTTAACAATAACATCAAAATGATCATCTGAACCATATCTCTTTCTTAAAACGGTTTTCATTGATTCTTCAACGATTGCCATTAAAGTAATTCTATCTATATTTTTCTCGTCTTTAAAATCTGCAAATGATTCTATTAACTCTATACTATCCATCGGTCCGTTCTAATTTAAATTAAAATTTTATATTAATTGTTGCTCTTTTTATATTGCTGTAAAATATTTCTTCTTTGACTTCTATAGTTACTTTTCCTTTACCTACTTCTTTAGCCCTTCTTTCCTTCCATGTAAGAACTACTTTTTCTTCGTCTGCATCAACTATAGTTCCATTTAGCTCTCTATTTTCTATAGTAATAATCTGTAGATCCCTTCCCTTATTTTTCACATACTGTCTTGGATATAATAAAGGATTGGTTATACCGTAAGAATAGACTGACAATTCAAAATCTTCTTCTTCTCTGTCTAAGTTATTTTCAATTGCTCTACTGCAATCTAAACAATCTTGCACAGAAACTCCTTCGTCTCCGTCTATGGTAACTTCTATTTTATTAGTTTGAGAAACTTTACAAGATATTAAAAACAAATCTGCTCTAGTTTGAAGAAATTCTTCTAATAATACATTTACTTTCTCTTCCAATGCCATAATAACACCCTCTAATAAACAACTAAATCTTAACAATAATTTACTATACTATTTTTTCTAAGAATAAAGTACAAAAAAAAGCCCTTGTAGATAGGCTTTTAATAATCTTTTAAATCCCAAAAACTTTACAAATGTAATACTTATTTTCTAAATAATAAAATTATACTCTCTATGTATAAGATAATTACAGTTTTATATTTTATAAGATTATTTAATAAACTCAGCCATATCGATTTTAACTGAAAATATATTAGAATATAATGCGACTGAAGAATTTCCGATATTAGTTAGTGCATAATCTACCGTTACTCCTTTATAACGAAACCCTATACCTGCATTGGGCTGAATTGTTAATTTTCTTGAATCGTCAAAACGGGTTTCATATTGCATATTATTTAAACCCGCTCGTACAAAAACCACATGATCATAATCTAATTCTATCCCTAAAGATGGGGACATACTTAACGCTTCTGATGAAAGCCAATCATTATTTTTATCAAATTCAAAATTTAAATCTAACTCAGCCAACAGCCCGAATTTATCATTTAAATCGAATTTTTTGGCTGCGCCTAATTTTAATTTAGGCATGGTTAACTCTATTTTATCTTTAGGCGCTTCATTAAGTGTTTCTCCGTCTAATTCTAATTTATTTAATTTTTTTTCATTTACGGACCAAGCATTAAAAGTGGTTGTTATATCTCTAGCCATAATTCCAAAATAAAATTGGTCTTGGGTTCGATATTGTAATCCCGCGTCTAATCCAAAACCGAATGCATTGGCAAATTTACCGATATGCCTATATACTATTTTTGCATTTGCTCCTATTGAAAGATTAGGGTCATTGAATAAATTACCGGCATAGGAGGCCATAAAAGCATAATCTGCCGTTGAAAATCGACTTATTTTATTGTAATCTATATTCCCTTGATTATCGATCAATTGAGTAGTATTCATAATATCATCAACCGCAAATCGGTAGAGTGAAAAACCAAACGTTCCTTCCGTTCCACTGTTTAAAGGAATTGCTGCCGCAGCATATTCATATTTGGCGATGGATTGAAAATATTCTGCATGCATCAAAGCTCCTTGCCAAGCATCTCTGACTTCCGTCAACCCTGCCGGATTCCAATATCCTGCATTTACATCCGATACACTAGCTATCACTGAATTTCCCATCCCAAATGCACGAGCATCTGCTCCTATATTTAGAAATTCATTTGAATACTTTCTAAATGCTTGCGCATGAAGATTTATATTAAAATGAACAGCCCAAATGATGAAGCTTAAAGTAATTTTTTTTAAAATTTTCCCTTTCAACAAATAGTATTTTTTTGTATAAACAAACTATCGTATAAACGTTGAAAACCGTTATTTATTACTTGCGCTGCCTCGGATTTTTAAAAATAATTATTACTTTTATAACTTAATTTGCTTTGTATTTAACAATACATTATTCATAAATACCTGAGAAAATGAAATATCTTCCTAATACACTAACTCTTGCTAATTTACTTTGTGGTAGCATTGCGTGTATTTTAACTATAATAAAAGCTCCCATTGAATATATTTTAATCCTGCTTTTATGTTCTTTGATTTTTGATTTTTTCGATGGTTTTGCCGCCCGTCTTGCAAAGGTTTCCGGACCTTTTGGTAAGGAACTTGATAGTTTGGCAGATATTGTAACGTTTGGCGTATTGCCCGGCTTATTTATGTTTACCATGTTGGGAGGAGATGATTTTTATTCTCGTATAAGTACGTTTTCAAACGGATTTATACATAATAAATACATCGTTTTATTTCCATTTTTTGGATTGTTGATTACTTTATTTTCCGCTCTGCGTCTTGCTAAATTTAATTTAGATGAGGAACAAAGTTATTATTTTAAAGGATTGCCTACTCCTGCAAATACTATCTTGATATTTTCATTATACTATTTACATCAAAATCATACGTATTTATTATTGGATAATTCTTGGTTTCTATTATTCATTACTGCCTTATCAAGTTATTTACTGGTTGCCAATATTCCCTTATTGGCTTTTAAATTTAAAAACTTAACCTGGAAAGATAATTCTCTTGTATACTCTTTCCTTATAATTTGCATAGTATTATTAATTTTCCTTAAAATATCAGCTATACCAATACTTATATTAATTTACTTAATTTTATCAATTATATTTCGAAAAAAAATTATTTCAAATGGAACTAAAACTACATAAATCAATCTGCTTTTTCGATCTTGAAACTACCGGAATAAATATCAGCAAAGACCGGATAGTTGAAATTAGTATATTTAAAGTAAACCCTGACCAATCAAAAGAGAGTAAAACTTGGAGAGTTAATCCTGAAATTCCAATTCCAAAAGAATCGTCTTTAATTCATGGAATTTATGATAAAGATATTGTCGATGCTCCTACTTTTAAAGAAATTGCTCCTCAGGTTCTCGAAATGATTAAAGATTCTGATCTTTCAGGATATAATTCCAACCGATTCGATATCCCATTACTTGCGGAAGAACTTTTGCGAAACGGGTTTGAATTTGACATAAAAAAACACCGCCCGATTGATGTTCAAGTAATCTTTCATAAAATGGAGCCCAGGAATCTTTCCGCAGCTTATAAATTTTATTGCGATAAGAATTTAGAAAATGCTCATTCTGCTTCTGCAGATACTTATGCTACGTATGAAATATTAAAGGCTCAACTTGAAAAATATGAGGATATTCAAAACGATGTGAAATTCCTTCATGAGTTTACCATGCAAAATAAAAATGCTGATTTGGCAGGATTTGTTGGAATAGATAAGGATGAAGACGAGGTTTTCAATTTTGGAAAATATAAAGGTAAAAAATTGAAAAATGTGTTTTTAAGTGATTTAGGATATTATTCCTGGTTAATGAATGCTGATTTTCCTTTATATTCGAAAAAAATTTTTACAAGAGCAAAATTAAAAAGTGTTTTATGAAATTTATCTGTGTAGGAAGAAATTATAGCAATCACGCGAAAGAATTAAACAATGAAATACCTAAAGATCCGGTTTTATTTATTAAACCGGATACCGCTTTAGCCAGACCCGGTGATGATTGGTATATTCCAGAATTCACTGAAAACCTTCAGCATGAAGTAGAGGTTCTTATAAAAATTTCTAAAGTTGGGAAATACATTCAACCGGAATTTGCCGGAAATTATTACTCTGAAATTGGACTTGGCATTGATTTTACTGCTAGAGATTTACAAGATCGATTAAAAGAAAAAGGGCTTCCCTGGGAAAAATCCAAGGCTTTCGATCGATCTGCTTTAATTGGAAATTTTGTAAGTAAAGAGAAGTTTAATTTAGATAATTTGAATTTTTCTTTAGTGAAAAACGGCAATATTCAGCAAAAAGGAAATACTTCAGAAATGATTTTTTCATTTGATTACCTCATCTCATATATTTCTCAATATTTCACTTTAAAAATGGGCGATATTATTTTTACCGGAACGCCATCGGGAGTTTCAAAGCTTAATGAAAATGATTTTTTGGAAGGTTTTATTGAAAATGAGAAGTTTTTTGAGATTAAAATCAGGTAATAGTTTTAATCATTAACCTTCAATTTATAATCTTGACTTTTTGGTACAATAAAAAATTTATTCGGAGACCACTGTGCAATGAAAATTTTAGATACATCATCATATCCTTGTTTTCGTAATTCATTTTTTAGCCAATCTTCTGTTTTATCAATTCCTTCTAAATAGACATGGTTAATTTTGCCATCAATAACCAGTAAGACTGCGTATTTATCATAATCATCTGTAAATGCGGTAATGGAACCGTCTTGTTCCATTTGAGCAAAATATACTTTAGATATATCGTATATACCATTATTTTTTAGTACACTGGCATAAGTCATTATATCAATCTTTGCTTTTTTAAATCCTTCTATATTAAATTTTCCTTTTAATACTAAAGGTATAATAGGACCTTCTACTAACCCTCTTAAACGACTATATTTTTTTGTGAGAAATGCTATTAAATATACAATGAATGTCCAAATAAACAACACTAAGGCAAATTCCATAATAGAAATATTCGGATTATATATAATTCCACCTACCAAGCCCCCTAAGACTATATTCTGAATTAGATCAATTCCGGAAACTTGGTTTAAAATGGTTCTTCCTACTAATTTAATGTAAATTAAAACGGCGATAAATGCTACTACTAATTTTATCGATATAAATATGTTATCATATATATTGAAGCTTCCGAAAACTGCATTTTTTAAATCCATGATATTCTATATTTGTAATTTAGTGTTATATACAAAAATATAAATTAATTTAATACATTAATGTATAATTATCAAAATGTTTCTTATTTTATTTTAAAGAAATATATACATATAATATTATAATAAAATGAAAATAAGCTGAAAGCTTAATGCTTTCAGCTTATTCCTAACACATAAAATGTATAATCAACTTTTGTTTCTTATCCTATTTTAGCTATTTAAAATTAAAATATTACTTAGACAATTATGATTTTCTTTTAATAAATCAATTTTAAGTTTTAATTTATCGAACTCTAATATCTATTAAATTTTCAAAACATTCTAACCCTTTGTTTAAAAAACTTTTGAGAAGTTACGATCATATTTAAAACATTTATACGTATTATACCGACCGATACTAAAAAGATCGTTTAGTATTGTTCTCGCATTTCTGTTGCTGCTCCTACCATTTCGATTAATGCTTTTTCTGTTTCTTCCCATCCTCTTGTCTTTAGTCCGCAATCCGGGTTAATCCACAATTGCTCTACCGGTATACTTTTAATTGCTTTTTTCAATAAGGAAACCATTTCATTTTTGGACGGTATTCTCGGAGAGTGTATATCATAAACACCCGGACCAATATCGTTAGGGTATTTAAATTCTGAAAAAATGTTTAACAACTTCATATCTGACTTAGAGCATTCTATGGTAATTACATCCGCATCCATATCTGCTATGTTTTGAATGATATCATTAAATTCAGAATAACACATATGAGTATGAATTTGTGTTTGATCTTTTACCCCACAGGATGCAATTCTAAATGCTTTTATAGCCCACTCTAAATAGGTTTGCCAATCTTTTTTTCGTAACGGCAGCCCTTCTCTTATGGCCGGTTCATCTATTTGAATAATTCGTATTCCCGCTTTTTCCAAGTCTACTACTTCTTCTCTAATGGCTAATGCAATTTGGAAACAGGTATCTTTTCTCGGTTGATCGTCTCGTACAAAACTCCATTGCAATATAGTTACCGGTCCGGTCAACATACCTTTTACATTTTTATTTGTTAACGATTGTGCATAGGAAGACCATTTCACAGTCATAGGATTAGGCCTGAATATATCGCCATAAATGATGGGTGGTTTCACACAACGGCTTCCATAACTTTGTACCCATCCGTTTTTGGAAAATGCAACTCCTTCTAATTGTTCTCCAAAATATTCCACCATGTCGTTTCGTTCAAACTCCCCGTGAACCAATACATCTATACCTATTTTTTCTTGGAATCGTATTGTTTTTTCAATTTCCTTTTTAATCAGCTCTTCATATTCTAAAGGTGTTATCAATCCTTTTTTTAGTTTAGATCTCCAACTTCTGACTTCGGATGTTTGAGGAAATGAGCCGATCGTAGTTGTTGCAAATAAAGGCAACTGCAAGGCTTCAGATTGTTTTTTCTTTCGTTCTGAAAATACGGAATTTCTTTTATCTTCTACTTTTTCAATATTCCTTATTTTTTCTTTTACTTTTTCGTTATGTATTAAAGCTGATGTTTTTCTGCTGGTTGCAGCCGCTATATTTTCCTGTAATTTTTTTTGTAAATCCGGGGAATCTTCTTTAGACGCAAGCTTTTTTAAGGTTACTACTTCATCGATTTTCTGTTTTGCAAAAGCCAACCAATTTTTAATTTCCGATGAAAGGGCTTTTGTATCTGTTTCCAATTCCAAGTCAACCGGACTATGAAGAAGTGAACAAGAAGGAGCTATTAAAATTCGGTCTTTACCAATTTTGGAAACAGCTTTTTGAATAAGTTTCAAAGATTTTTCAAAATCATTTTTCCATATATTTCTTCCATCAACGATCCCTAAAGAAAGGATAAGTTTTTCCGGAATTTTATCTAAAACTTCATCTAATTGTTCCGGACAACGTACCAAATCTATATGTAATGCTTGTACGGGTAGATTAAAAGCAAGTGCTAAATTGTCTTTCAATCCGTCAAAATAGGTAGTTAGTATTTTATTTATATAAGGAAATTGTTTATGTATTTCTTTATAGGCATATTGGAAGGAGTCTTTCGCTTTTTCATCCAAATCCAAAGTTAAGAAAGGCTCATCAAACTGCACCCATTCAACACCTTCTGCCTTTAATTTATTTAGGATTTCTATATAGACAGGAAGAATATTTTTTAGTAAATCCAGCTTATTGAAGTTTTCCTCTTTTTCTTTTCCCAACAACAAATAAGATACAGGGCCTATTATAACCGGCTTTGTATGGATTCCCGCATTTTTAGCTTCTAAATATTCATCAATAATTTTTGTTGAAAACAAGGAAAATTTCTGATTACTTTCAAATTCAGGGACAATGTAATGATAATTGGTATCTAACCATTTGGTCATTTCCATGGCTTTTATATCAATGCCTTCTTTTTGATGTCCTCTGGCCATGGCAAAATATAAGTCTAATTCTGTATTTGATTTATCCAGTATTACCTTATTATATCTTTTAGGGATAGCTCCGACCATTAGTGACATATCAAGTACCTGATCGTAATAAGAAAAATCATTAGATGGGATCCAATCAATCCCTAATTTTTGTTGAGTTACCCAGTTTTGGTGCCGGATATCTTTACTTGTTATCATCAGTTCTTCGACTGACGCTTTACCTGCCCAATATTTTTCACAGGCTTTTTTAAGTTCTCTGTCACTACCAATACGCGGATAGCCAAGATTGTGTGTTTGCATTTTTATAACTTTTTAAACGATTATATTATAAAAAGCTCTTATTGCTAAACTTCACAATGCTCTCTTTCTTTGTTAAATAAAATCAAATTTCAAAACAATTTTTGACATACAAGTAAACTAATTATTCTAATGATCTTAAAGTTTCTTGTAGTCAAATTATATTTTTTGTGATCTTGCTTTTACTCGCGAAAGCATTGTCAATTAAGAATAGGCAGGTCTCCTGGCTTATAACATTTTATCTACCTTCTCACCGTTTAAATCGGCAATGGTTTTTATTGATAAAATTTTTTTTAGGTTACTTACAGTTGCGCGTCAGCTCATGATTCACACATGATTCCCTATTAAGTCGTTTTTACACAGCACCTTATTCTTGTTGATAAAGAAATTAAGTAAAGAACTTATATATACAAAGATAAAAAACCTTTGCTTTTATTTCTTTATTAAAATAAATAAAAATTAAAACTTGGTTTTTGTTTTTATTTTACTACTATTTTATGTTTTTATTAGTATAATTCTTTAAGTTGATCTTTAGAAAATCCTTTAAATTCAGATAAGTTTCCATTTTTAATTTTTAATACCCATTCAGGATCTGCAAGTAACGCTCTTCCTACTGCTATTAAATCAAATTCGCCTGCATCTAATCTTCTATTTAATTCGTTAAGAAAATTATCAGAAGCCTCAAAACTTTGTCCTTTGAATGCGCCTAAGAAATCTCCGGTGAGCCCCACAGATCCAACACTTATGGAAGGTTTGCCCGTTATTTTTTTTGCCCATCCTGCAAAATTTAAATCAGAATTTTCAAATTCGGGTTCCCAAAATCTTCGTTGTGAGCAATGAAAAATATCAACTCCGGCATCTGATAACGGTAGTAACCATTCTTCCATTTCTTCCGGTGTCTTTGCCAATTTAGCGGAATAATCTTGTTGTTTCCATTGTGATAAGCGTAAAATTATAGGAAAATCTTCTCCTACCGCATTTCGAACCGCTTTTACAACTTCAATGGCAAAACGACTCCTTTCGGCCAGGGTAGCTCCTCCCCATATATCATTTCTTTTATTGAGCTTATCCCAAAAAAATTGATCGATCAAATATCCGTGCGCTCCATGCAGTTCCAGGGCATCAAAACCAATTTTTTTGGTTTGGTAAGCTGCTTCTGCAAAAGCCTCAATTGTATTTTCAATATCATTTTCGCTCATTTCTTTTCCGGCTTTTGTTTCCGGATTTAATAGCCCGGATGGTCCCTCAAAAGGCTCTGATGGTTTCCAGTTTTTATGGGCCGGTATTATTCCCATATGCCAAAGTTGCGGAGCTATTTTACCACCTTTAGCATGAACTTCTTCAACCACCTTTTTCCAACCTTCTAAGGCTTGTTCTCCATAAAATACAGGTATATTGGGGTCATTGGAAGATGCCGCCCTGCGAACAACGGTTCCTTCTGTTATAATTAAGCCCACTTCGGCCTGTGCTCTTCTTTGATAATAATCAGCTATTTGTTTTCCGGGTATTCCATCATAAGCAAATGATCGGGTCATAGGCGCCATGACTATTCTGTTTTTTAATGACAGTTTTTTTGATGTAAACGGTTGAAATAATTTATGTACCATTTTAATTTATATCGTAGTTATTATTTAATTTCATATTCTAAACGAATGGTAATGCTTGCTGTTTTTTTCTTGGATGATACATTAAATGCTCCTCCCCAAGAGTAATCATCTTCAGATGAATTTTGAGCAGTTATTTGAAAAACCCCTTGATTGGCATTCTTTAATTTGCCTAATTTACAACCGGCGTTAATTGCTATTTCTTCTGCTCTTTTTTTTGCATCTTTGGTTGCATCTGAAATCATCTGTATTTTTAAATCAGATAATTTAGTATAGTAATATAAAGGCGATCGGGAATAGAGTTCTACTCCGTTATTAATCAATTCTGTAATTTGACGGGAAAGATCTTCTACTTTTTTCACATTTTTAGATTCTATGGTTATGGTTTGATTTAATTCATACCCTGTAAATATATTTTGATTTATTCCTTCTTTGTATCTACTATCATATTGTTTACTTATTTCTACTGAGGAAAAAACTATTTCTTTATCGGAAAATCCTTTGGAAATCAGATATTCTCTTACTTTTTTTCTATCTGCATCTAATTCGGCATAGGCTTGTTTTAAATCGAGATTTTTCTTTGAAAAATCGGCTTTCCATACTATTAAATCAGATTCAAAATCTTTTGTGCCTAATCCTTTTACTGTTATTGTATTGGATTGATTTCTTTTTTGGTAAGAATTACCTAAAAAATATGCAGCAAGAACGATTGAAATGGACGCTAGTAATGTTGATACTATTAGATAATTTTTCATACTCTCTTTTTTCCAAATATACAAAAAAAGCACCTCAAATAAAGGTGCTTTCATTTTTTATAAATAAAATTTATATTTTTTTACTATAATGTATTGATATTATTTAAATCTTCAAAAGCTTTTTCCAATCTTTTTGAGAATCCTTCTTCACATTTTCTCATCCAAACTCTTGGATCATAGAATTTCTTATTAGGTGCTTCATCTCCGGTTGGATTTCCTACTTGAGTTCTTAAATAATCAATATTTTTTTCTACATAATCTCTAGCCCCTTCGGTATAAGCAAATTGTAAATCTGTATCAATATTCATTTTAACTACTCCGTAGCTTATGGCTTCTCTTATATCTAACAAGGAAGAACCTGATCCTCCATGAAATACAAAATTAATCGGTTTTGAAGGTCCGCCCACTTGTTTTTGAACGTATTCTTGTGAGTTGTGAAGTATTTTAGGCTCTAATTTAACATTTCCCGGTTTATATACTCCATGTACATTACCAAATGCTGCTGCAATAGTAAAATTAGGACTTATTGCGCTTAATGCTTTATACGTTTTATAAACATCCTCAGGTTGTGTATATAATTTTGAGCTTTCTATATCTGAATTGTCAACTCCGTCTTCTTCTCCACCTGTTATCCCTATTTCAACTTCTAGGGTCATTCCTAATTTTGCCATTCTTTCAAAATATTTAGAAGAGATTGCTAAATTTTCATCTAAGGGCTCTTCTGAAAGATCTAGCATGTGTGAAGAGTATAGTGTTTTTCCTTCTTTTTTATGGAATTCTTCACAAGCATCTAATAAACCGTCAACCCAAGGTAATAATTTTTTTGCACAGTGATCTGTATGTAATATTACAGTTGCCCCATAGGCTTCTGCCAACGTATGGACATGTTTTGCTCCAGCTATAGCCCCTAAAACATCTGCTCTAAGGGAAGAGTTTTTATATCCTTTGCCTGCATTAAATTGAGATCCTCCGTTTGAAAATTGTATAATTAATGGAGCATTTACTCTAACAGCTGTTTCAAGAGCTGCATTTACATTGCTAGACCCTATAACGTTACATGCCGGTAAAGCAAACTGATTTTCTTTAGCATAATCGAATATTTCTTTTACTAGCGAACCGGTTGCTACTCCTGCTGGAAATTTTCTGCTCATGATTTTATAATTTTTTTTGTTATACTTTTTTTAAATTGTAAATGTAAAAACTATTTATATCTCAAAGAGTTATTTTATGTTGAAATTTCTCATGTTTTATTTTTTTTAACAAAAAGTTATAATTTTATTGAAATTATCGGTTTAATTTCTCATTATACATTTAACGTTTTATAAAAACTTTAGTACTTTTTTAGAATTTACCATATTTTTTTTAAAATATAAATTTTGGTTACTATTTCAACAGTTAGTACCTTTATTTACTTTACATAGAATTCAAAAAATTAATATTCTCAATTATCATACTAATCTTTCATTTTGAGAAATTAGATAAAAATATAAATGCCTCATATTTGAAAAATACAAGGCATTTCTTTTTCTTGATAAATTTTTTATTTTAATATAGCTGTTACTTTTTCATAATTAGGCTCATGAGTAGTTTCAGCTATTTGTTCTTCATAAATAATTTCTCCTGACTCATTAAGAACAAGTACTGCTCTGCTAAGTAATCCTTTTAACGAGCCATCAGCAAATTCTAAATTATATACCTTACCAAAATCTGAACGAAAGGCAGAAAGCGGGATAACATTATCTAAACCTTCTGCGGCACAAAAACGTTTTTGAGCAAAAGGAAGGTCTTTTGAAATACATAAAACCACAGTGTTTTTCATTTCAGATACTTTTTCATTAAATTCTCTGACAGACATAGCGCATGTGTCTGTATCCACACTTGGAAATATGTTTAAAACAACTCTTTTTCCTGTATAATCCGATAATTTTTTTTCTGATAAATCCGTATCCACTAATATAAAATCTGGAGCCTTACTTCCTATTGATGGTAGGTTTCCCAATGTATGGACTTCATTTCCTTTTAATGTTATTGTTGCCATTGTATTATTTTTATTTACGGTTAATTATTACTATGAAAGATTTACAAAGACTAATGTATGAAATAATATTAATTTTGATAATTTGTAAAATATTATATTATATAATTCTTTTATTAATAATTTCTATTTAAATGTTACTATTTATTTTGAAAAGAATTTTCTATTATTTTCATATAAAATAGTTTTCGATAACTATATTTTTAAAATACTTAATTAAATTTGGGTATTAAAACTTATGTGATATGCAACCCATTTTCAAATTCTGCCCAAATTGTAAAAGTGATCATTTAGAATATCCGCATGGATCAAAAATTGTATGTTTAGATTGTAATTTTGAATACTATCACAATACAGCCGGAGCAACCGCTGTGGTTATTCAGAAAAATGACGAAATATTATTTACTATTAGAAACAAAGAACCTAAAAAAGGCTTTTTAGATCTGGCAGGAGGATTTATTGAAGCCGAAGAAACCGCTGAACATGGAAGCTTTAGGGAATTACAAGAAGAATTAAATATATCGATTGATTTATCTAAATTAGAATATATATGTTCCCATCCTAATACTTATTTGTACAAAAACATCCTATACAATACCATTGATTTATTCTTTCTTTATAAAGATGAGAATTTATCTATCGGAGATTATGATCCGATTGAATTAAAAGGATATGTATGGAAAAAATTATCCGATATAGATCTTAATGAAATTGCTTTCGACAGTCACAAGAAAACGCTAACCCTCTTGAAAAATAATTTAAAGGGATCTTAAGTATACTTGTTTTTTTGTAATTTATGAAAGCGTATAGGTATTTTGATTATTAATTTTATATTAAATTTTAAACCACTATAATTTAAAAACAAGTCTAAAAAAGAAATGATTCTAATTAAATTAGAATCATTTCTTTATTTTTACTTTCAAATTTAATAAAAAACAATAATTATTTATAGAAAGTAAAAATCTCAAATTCTCATTTTTTTTGATATGTTTGAAGCCTAAACTTCCTGTTCTGCTAATTTAATAAATTATATTTTATATATAAAATTTAAAGCAAATAATTTAATAATAATCAATAAATTTTATTCTTTACTTGTAAATTTACTAATAGAAGAACACAAAACGTATTATCTTTTTTTCTTACTTTTCAGTACTCAAAATGTTTTAAAAAAATTTAGTTGCAACGCATTTTATTTGCTTACACTAGTTAATTATTGAAAATTATTTTTTTCATTTATTCCATGGAATCTACCAATTTTTATGAAAGGGTATATGAAATTGTACGAAAAATACCTTACGGTAAAGTAACCACTTACGGACATATTGCTGCTTATTTGGGAGTTAAAAGTTCCTCCCGAATGGTAGGTTATGCCATGAATTCTTCCCATTCAATATCAGACATTCCAGCTCACAGAGTTGTAAACCGAAACGGAATGTTAACCGGAAAGTTTCATTTTCCCACTCCAACACTTATGGAAGAACTTTTAGAAAATGAAGGAATCCCAATTAAAAACGATAAGATCATTAATTTTAAAGATTATTTATGGATACCTGAAAATGATTGATATTAAATTTTACAATGCAAAAATTTTATTTAAATTTGCAAATATTAGAAAAGCCTAACAATTGAGTAAGAAATCTCTTCAAGAAGTTCATGAAAGTATTAATACCGAAAATCCAAAAAGATGGAAAAGAATACTTTCTTTTTTCGGGCCGGCTTACCTAGTAGCCGTTGGATATCTTGATCCCGGAAACTGGGCAACTGACATTGCCGGGGGCAGCAAATTTGGATATGCTTTAATCTGGGTTCTATTAATGAGCAATATTATGGCATTATTGCTTCAAGCATTAAGTGCTCGTTTAGGTATTGTTCGCGGATTAGATTTAGCTCAAACTAACAGGGAGTATTATCCGAAATGGATGAACTATATTCTATATGGTTTTGCTGAAATAGCGATAGCTGCAACAGACTTAGCCGAAGTTTTAGGAATGGCCATTGGTTTACAGCTTCTTTTCGGACTTGATCTTATTTGGGGTGTTTGGTTGGCTGCGTTGGACACATTGCTGTTACTTGTTTTACAACGGTTTGGTATACGAAAAATGGAAGCGTTTATCATCGCTTTGGTGGCTATTATAGGAGGTTGTTTTCTTATTGAAATGTTTTTAGCTAAGCCTGATCTTATTGCAGTTTCTAAAGGATTTAAACCTACTCTTCCCAATACTGAGGCTTTATATATTGCAATTGGAATTATTGGGGCAACTGTTATGCCGCATAATTTGTATCTTCATTCCGCTTTGGTTCAAACCAGAAAAATTAAACGAGATTATGAATCCATAAAACGAGCCATTAAATATAATTTTTTTGACAGTCTCATCGCATTAAACATGGCTTTTTTTGTAAATGCTGCCATTTTAGTGCTTGCTGCTTCAACTTTTTATAGTGCCGGATTACATGATATAGAAGGATTACATGATGCATATAAAATGCTATCCAATTTATTAGGTCCTCTTTCTCCTGTTCTTTTTGCTATTGCTTTAATTGCTGCCGGTCAAAGCTCTACCGTAACCGGAACGCTTGCCGGTCAAATTGTTATGGAAGGGTACTTGCACTTTAGAATGAATCCTGCTTTACGAAGGTTATTAACACGTATTATAGCTATTATACCGGCTGTGATTGTAATAAGTCTACTGGGGGAAAGTTCCGTTGATGAAATGCTTATTTTTAGTCAAGTGCTTTTAAGTATGCAATTAGGTTTTGCCGTAATCCCTCTAATCCATTTTGTTAGTGATAAAGAAAAAATGGGAAAATTTGCTATTAAATTACCTTTAAAAATTATATCTTGGATTGTATGTACAATCATTATCCTGTTAAATATCAAGTTAATTTACGATGAAGAAATTAATGTTTACTACAATGAGGATATAATTTTAAGTGTAAAAATTATTTTGGGAATTATATCTTTAGGCTTATTATTATTCTTGATTTGTATTGTTTTATATCCTTGGATAAAAAAGTCCCAAAAAATAAATTTTGGTATTCACCAATTACCTTCTGAAAAGAGTATAGATAAATTGCATCCATTTAAAGTTATTGGCATAGCATTGGATTTTACTAAAGGCGATCAGCGGGTTTTGAATTACTTACCAATTTTCGCTGATATTAATTCACGTATCGTATTGTTTCATGTTACTGAAAGTGCTTCTGCGAACTATAACGGAAAATTAGCGAATGATTACGAAGTGAAGTTTGATCAAAATAAATTGGATGATTATAAAAATTTTCTACTTAAGGAAGGATATATGAATGTCGAGACTAAATTAGGATTTGGTAATCCTACTATTTCACTTCCTAAATTAATTAATGATACTAAAGTTGATGTCTTACTAATGGCAAAACATGAATATAAAGGAATCCCTGATTTTACGTTTGGTATAATGTCTAATCGATTAAGCAATAAAACAAACGTTCCTATTTTAGTAGTATAAATTTGAATTTAGATTATTTTTACTTCTATATTTAGCTTTATAATGATCATTTCAAACATCAAAATACATGGTTTTACAATTATTTAAATCAATTGTAAAATGAACTCTAACTTTTCATCCTACCTTATAAAATTTATACACGAGTTAATCTTTAATAAATTTACTATTCATGAGAATATTTTTTAATTTAATACTTATTTTTTTGGTGTTTTTCAGTATTGGTACAGAAACCTATAATTACGTCTACGGTGAAATACATCCATCGATCTTAAATGAAAAATCCAAATTCAATCGATTGATTTATTATTACAGCTATTTTACTGTTCAATCTAATATTGCGGTTGGTATTAGCTCTTTATTCTTGCTTTTCAAACCTGATTATTCTAAAAAATGGTTTCGCATTTTAAGAATAGACGGTATTATTTGTATAGTTATTACATGCATCGTTTATAATTTAATGCTCAGGCATGATCATAATGTAAAAGGTATTATGCGATTTACCAATGAAGCTTTGCATGTATTCATACCTTTTTTGGCTGTATTGTATTGGTTATTATACGGTCCTAGAAAATTATTAGATAAAAAAACTACTTTTTTTGCAATTATTCCTCCTTTAATTTATGTTATATATATTTTTATAAGAGGTCATTTCACCAATATGTATCCTTATCCATTTTTGGACGCCGATGAAATAGGCTTACTACAAGCTTTATTGAATACCGGGACTATTGTGTTGTTATTTTTATTTCTAGAATTTATCCTTATTTATATAGATAATTTATTGATAAAAAAGGATCAATCTTAAATTAAAGTTTTACATTTTAGAATTGTGGAAGGTACTTATTTAAAATAAAAAAGACTGCATAATGCAGTCTTTTTTATATATACTATTTTGAAATTATAATCGTATAAATCCGGTTATTTTAACTTCAGGATCAATTGATTTTACATAATCTTCAACTGAAGTTTTTTCACCCATAATATAATCTTGTTTTAACAAAGTGTTATCTTTAAAGAACTTGTTAAGTTTTCCTTTGGCTATATTTTCAAGCATAGCTTCCGGTTTTCCTTCTTGACGTAATTGATCTTTAGCAATTTCAAGTTCTTTTTCAATTACACTTGAATCCACCTGAGTTTCATCTAATGCAATAGGATTCATAGCTGCAACTTGCATAGAAATATTTTTAGCTACTTCTGCTGCCTGATCAAAAGACTTTGATAAACCAACTGCTGAAGCTATTTTATTTCCCGCATGTATATAGGAACCTACAAATGGAGCTTCCAAAGTTTTAAATCCGGATATTTCAATTTTTTCACCGATTACACCTGTTTGTTCTATAAGCTTTTCACTTACAGGAATACCATTGAAATCGGCAGCTAATAATTCTTCTTTTGTATTGAAATTTAAAGCAAGATTTGCAAAATCCTTAGCTAATTTAACAAAATCTTCGTTTTTTGCAACAAAGTCAGTTTCACAACTTAATTTTATTACAACAGCTTTTGTATTGGATTCGTTAACTGCAGCTATTACAGCTCCTTCAAGATTTTCTCTATCAGCTCTGTTTGCAGCAACTTTTTGTCCTTTTTTTCTTAATAAGTCAACCGCTTTGTCGAAATCTCCTTCAGCTTCAACTAAAGCTTTTTTTGAGTCCATCATTCCTGCTCCTGTAGCATTTCTTAGTTTTGCTACATCAGCTGCTTTTGGTGAATATGACATCTTTATTTTTATTTAAATTTAACTTTATTCTGCGTTATTTTCTTCTTGATTATCAGAAACTTCAGAATCATTAGTGTCTTGTACTAAAACATCTTCTTCTTCTGCAGCACCTTCTTCTTTAGCTTTCGCTTTTTCTGCTTTTCTTACACTTAACCCTTCTTTAATAGAGTTAGTAACAGTTTCTAAAATCAAATCAATTGATTTAGATGCATCATCATTTCCGGGAATTGGGAAATCAACCAATTGAGGATCTGAATTCGTATCAACGATTGCAAAAACAGGAATACCTAATTTTTTTGCTTCTGTTACAGCGATATGTTCTCTTAGTATATCTACTACGAAAAGAGCAGATGGTAAACGAGTCATATCAGCAATAGATCCTAAGTTTTTTTCAAGTTTAGCTCTTTGACGATCTACTTGTAATTTTTCTTTTTTAGATAGAGTTTCAAAAGTACCGTCTTTTTTCATTCTATCGATAGAATTCATTTTTTTAACAGCTTTTCGGATGGTAACAAAGTTTGTTAACATTCCTCCCGGCCATCTTTCTGTAATATAAGGCATATTTACAGATTCTGCATGTTTTGCAACAATGTCTTTTGCTTGTTTTTTGGTTGCAACAAACAAGATTTTTCTTCCTGATGTAGCAATTTTTCCTAAAGCGTTTGATGCCTCATCTAATTTTACAGAGGTTTTGTGCAAATCAATAATGTGGATTCCATTTTTCTCCATAAAAATGTAAGGAGCCATATGTGGATTCCATTTTCTGGTAAGGTGACCAAAATGCACTCCGGCATTTAAAAGGTCTTTTACATCTACTTTTGCCATACTTTTTTTAGTTTACGTTCCGCAGTTTTTGCAATCAACTTAAAGTTTAACTTTAAAGTTTGGATGCTAAACTAAACGGCAAGTTTAAATTATTTATAAAATTGTTATTTTTTAATATAAAATAACCACTACAAAATAGTGGTTATAAGTATCGTTATTAGTCAGATTAACGTTTAGAGAATTGGAATCTTTTACGTGCTTTTTTCTGACCGAATTTCTTTCTTTCAACCATTCTAGGATCTCTAGTTAGAAGACCTTCTGGTTTTAAAACTGTTCTGTTTTCTTCATTTAAAGAAACTAAAGCTCTAGATATTGCTAATCTGATAGCCTCAGCTTGTCCTGTTACTCCTCCTCCATATACATTTACTTTAATATCATACTGACCTAAAGTTTCAGTTAATTGGAAAGGTTGTGCAATTTTGTATTGTAATACTTCTGTAGGAAAGTAAACTTTATAGTCTTTTCCGTTTATGGTAAACTCTCCTTTTCCTTCAGAAAGATATACTCTTGCAACAGATGTTTTTCTTCTTCCTATTTTATGTGTAACTGCCATTATTTTTTAGATGAAAGCGTTAATATCAAATGTTTTAGGTTGTTGAGCTGCTTGTTCATGCTCTACTCCTTCATATAAGTATAAATTTTTAAGTACTTTTCTTCCTAATTTATTTTTAGGAAGCATACCTTTCACTGCATACTCCAACAATCTTCTAGAATCCTTTACCTTAACTTCGGCAACACTTGAAAATTTTTGTCCACCGGGATATCCTGTATGTCTTACATATTCTTTTTGATCTGTTTTATCTCCGGATAAAACAACTTTTCCTGCATTGATAACAACAATATTATCACCACAATCTGCATGTGGAGTAAAATTTGTTTTGTGTTTCCCTCGCAAAATTTTAGCTATTTTAGAAGCTAAACGACCTAATTTTTGTCCTTCTGCATCAATAAGTAACCACTCTTTATTTGCAGTCTCTTTATTTGCCGATATGGTTTTGTAACTTAGTGTATTCACTTTTCTTATTTTTCCTTTATTAAAAAATCGCCCTAAATAGGGTTGCAAATTTAAAAAATATTTTTAATTTAACAAATATCTCCTGAACATTTTATCGTTTTATTTAAGTTATTGTATATACCTCTAGATCAATGAGTCTTCAACTCCTCTAATTTTCCCGCTTTATAAAGTAAATATCTTAAAATTTTAATTATGTAAAATTCTGTTTTAATTTAAAATAATCTTAATTTTATTTTCTAACTTATTATAATGCACAAAAATAATTGTTATTTTTCAAGGTTGATTCTTTTCAATTTAAATTATTATTTATTACTCCTATTGTTTCATGAAATTTTACTGATTTGAAATTTCTAAAATTCAAAGATTATAATTCAATTTTATTTTTAAATAAAATAAATCTGTTATGAGATATTTTTCCCATAAATCTATTAATTTTACAAGCATTACATATAATTTCTATGAAAAAGCTTAGTTTTTTAATTTTATTAATTTTTACCGGTCTTTGCAATAGTCAAAATACCAGATGGAAAGATTATTTTTCTTATTTTAATATTAAAGCTATTCAAAAAGTTGACAATCTTATTTTCAGTGCAACTCAAAACGGTTTGTACTCTTATAATGAATCAACCGGGGAAATTAAGAAATTTTCAAAAGCTAATGGTCTTCACAAAGTTAATATTACTGCTTTCGCTTATAATTCCGATAATAAAGCTTTACTCGTTGGTTATAAATCCGGTAAATTGGACATAGTAAAGCAAGACATGATCCATTTAATTGTGGATATTCCTTTTGATCGAAATTATCAAGGAAATAAAAGAATTAATCATATATATACTGAAGGTGATTATGCGGTACTTTCCATGGACTTTGGAATTACTTTATTCGATTTAAAGAAGCTTGAATTTAAAGAAACTTGTTATTTTAAACAAGGTCTTAACTATTATAAAGTACAGGAAAGCGTAATTGTTAATAATAAAATATTTGCCGCTTCAACTAATGGGATTTATTCTCATCCTATAGATCATTTAATTCCAAATTTTACTGCTTGGAATCTTACCAATTCCGGAAATAATTTTAATCAAATAATTAAAAATAATACAACTTTACTTATAAGCTCCAACCAAACCATTTATAAAAGTGATGATGAAGGGATTAGTTGGCAAAATAAAGGCAATTACATTGATTTAAAAGATATTATTTCTATTGATGAGGGCTTTTTATTGATTCAAAAAAATAAATTGGTTGTATTAAATGAATCTTTTCAAGTTTTAAAATCTATGAAATTTTCAGATGACCTTACTACCGGTTTTTACTCTAATGGAATTTTTTATGCAGGAACTCAATTAAAAGGCCTTATTAGAAATAACGCATACCTGGTTCCGGACGGCCCGTTTAATAACCGTTCTTATTCATTAACTATCTATGATAATCAATTATGGGTAGCACCAGGAGGAAGAAATATTGATAATTATTTCGAATTGAATCCCAACTCTTATGGTTTTTATCATTTTAACGGTCAAAAATGGAATCATATAGATTCTAAGAGTATTAACGATGAAAGTTATATTATGAAAGTTATACCTAATATTAACAATATTCATGAAGTTTTCATTATTTCCTATAGTAATGGGTTGATAAAAATGGTAAATGATCAGATGAAAATTATTTATAATCGGACCAATTCACCTATAATTGAATACGAGCGATTAGTTGGCGGTGACTTTGATTCCAATGGTAACTTAATTATGGTTCAATCATTTGCTGCGGAATCTAACAACGGTTTTAATAATGCCATTATCATAAAAACGCCTAATGATCAATTTAAATTTTTAAGTCTTTTACCTAAAAGATTTAACTTGGCCGGAGGAGCTATGAATCCTTATATAGATTCCCAAGGATATATATGGGTTCCTTCTCCAAGAAATAATGGATTGGTTGTATATAAATATAACCGAACTCCGCTTACTACGTCTGATGATAAAATTTATTTATTAGATTCCAATAAAAATAGCGGGAACTTACCTTCTAATAATATATTATGCGTAGAATTAGATAAATTCGGAACTGCTTGGATAGGAACCGACAGCGGTCTTCGTATTTTTAGAAATCCTTATCAATCATTAGAATCAGGAAATTATAATACCGAAAGAATTATTATTACTCAAAATGGTTTAGGTGAAGAAGTTTTACGAGAAACTAAGATTACGGCAATAAAAACCGACGGTGCTAACAGAAAATGGATTGGTACACATAGTTCAGGTGTTTTTTACTTATCGGAAGACGGAACAACTCTTTTAAATAGGTTTACGGAAGAAAATTCTCCTTTACCTTCAAATCTTATTACGGATATACAAATCGATAAGACCGGTGAAGTTTATTTTGTTACTCCTTCAGGTATTGTTTCTTACAGAGGAGACATTATTGATTCTGGAGATGATTTTGGAGAAATTGTAGCCTATCCTAATCCGGTTAGACCCGGTTATACAGGAAATATCACGATACGCGGATTAGCCCATGATGCTTTTGTTAAAATTACTGATGTAGCGGGTAACCTGGTATATGAAACTAAAGCACCCGGAGGTGTTGCAACCTGGAATGGAGCTAATTTTAATGGAAAACCTGTTGCTTCAGGGATTTATTTAGTTTTAATGAGCAATTCTGAAGGAAAAAAACATGCTACAACCAAAATTGCAATTATTCGTTAAGTTTAAAAGAAATGATTGAAACTACTAAAGCTATCGTATTGTCTTTTTTAAAATATGGAGATTCTTCCCTTATTGTAAAATGCTATACCGAAAATTTTGGTTATAAAAGTTTTATTTTAAAAAATTCTTTTTCTAAAAAAAATAGAAAAAGCCATTTTATCTTTTTATTTAATGAAATTGAAGTTACTTTTTATTCTAAAAAAAACCATTCTTTAGAATTGATTAAAGAAATTCATCAAGCTCATATTTTCAATACTATTCATACAAATATTATCAAGTCTTCGATAATAACGTTTATTGGAGAAATGGTGAACCAAACGCTAAAAAACGAGGAAGCACAGGACACATCTTTATATAATTTTATTAAAAGCAGTTTAATTAATTTAGATACAAAAGACAGTTACTTTTCTGATTTCCATCTTTATTTTTTACTGCATTTTTCGAAATATATTGGGTTTTATCCCTTAGAAAATGATTCAGAATTTCCTTATTTTAATATTAAAGAGGGTATTTTTTCTTTAAAAGCTGATACTGTTTCAAGGGAAGAAAATGCTCATTTATGGAAGCAATTACTTTCTTATGATTTTAACTCTTTAAAAAATTGCTTTACTAATTCAGAGCGTAAACAGATGCTTTCAGAAATAATAACTTATTTTGAAATGCATTTGTCTAATTTTAAAAAACCTATTTCTTTAGATATTTTAAAATTAATTTTTGATTAAATATTACTAATTAAAATCAAGAGATTACTCCGCTTCCGATTAATTCATCTTCAACATACCAAGCCGCAAATTGCCCTCGGGTAATTGCTGATTGCAAATTTTCAAATTCAATGAAAATTCCTTCTTCAAATTGATACAAAACTGCCTCTTGCAAAGATTGTCTATACCTTATCCTGACTCGAACTCTCATCGTTTCTCCTATCTTCATTTGTAGGTCATCTCTAACCCAATGCACTTCTTTTTGATCTATAAATAGAGCTTTTCTAAATAATCCGGGATGATTTTTACCTTCACCTACATAGATTGTATTGTTTTGTACATCGGTATCTAATACAAAGCATGGCTCGATATGCCCTCCTATTCCTAAACCTTTTCTTTGACCGATGGTATAATAATGCGCTCCTGAATGTTCACCGATCACTTTGCCATCCTCTATAGTATATTGAAAAGGAGTTGACAAATAAATCAATTCTTCTTTTTTAGTTGAAAATGATTGTTCTTCTTTTTTATATATAGGATTATCTGAAAAAATTTCAACCAACTTTCCTTTTTTAGGTTTTAATTTTTGTTGTAAAAAGTCAGGTAATCTTATTTTCCCAATAAAGCATAATCCTTGAGAATCCTTTTTATTTGCAGTAACTAAACCAATTTCACTTGCAATTTTCCTTACTTCCGGCTTGGTTAAATTTCCTATAGGAAATAAGGTTTTGGAAAGTTGGTATTGATTAAGTTGACATAAAAAATAGGATTGGTCTTTGTTGGAATCTATACCTGCTAAAAGCTGATAAATTGTTTGGC
This sequence comes from Apibacter sp. B3706, assembly GCF_011082725.1. Lineage (NCBI taxonomy): Bacteria > Pseudomonadati > Bacteroidota > Flavobacteriia > Flavobacteriales > Weeksellaceae > Apibacter > Apibacter sp. B3706. Next base: position 1,946,757 of record NZ_CP049715.1, read on the forward strand.
CTTCGTTATTCAATGATTGAACACGGGCATAATGACCGGTTGCTACTTTATCTGCTCCTAAAGATAAAGCCGTTTTAAGAAATATATCAAACTTGATTTCTCTGTTGCATAATACATCCGGATTAGGGGTACGTCCTGATTCGTATTCATGAAACATGTAATCAACAATTCTTTCTTTATATATTTCAGAAAGGTCTATGACTTGATAGGGAATATTAAGTTTTTGAGCTATTAGCAATGCATCATTGCTATCTTCTACCCATGGACATTCATCTTCCAGTGTAAATTCAGAATCGTTCCAATTCTTCATGAATAGACCTATAACATCATGACCTTGTTGTTGCAATAAATATGCTGCAACACTTGAATCTACTCCTCCCGATAAACCTACTACTACTTTCATTTTATATAATTAAAAAGCATATTCTATATACCATAGAATATGCCTTATGATTTATTTATAATCGTTTATTTCTTTGCAGGTGCATTTTCCGGATATCTCGCTATAGACAATTCTCTGGAAATTGCTGATTTTTCGATTTTTATTTTTCCCGCCATAGTTTCAATAATAAGTCCATCATCCATTATTTCCGCAACTTTTCCATGAATACCGGAAGTGGTAACTATTCTTGTTCCTTTAGCTATATTATCTTGAAAATTCTTTTCTTGTTTTTGTCTTTTTGTTTGCGGCCTAATAAAAAAGAAGTAAAACACCACAAATAGAAGGACTAGGGGAAGGAATGCTCCTGCTTGTTCCATAAAACCTCCTTTTGCTTGTAAAATTATTGTTAACATTTTTATTTAAATTTATTTTTAATTAACTTTTGCTTGAAATTTAATTACTTTAGTTTCAAAATTTCCTGAAACAGCTATTGTTTTAAGTACTTCTCCTTCAAAATTTGAAGAATCAAAAGTAACTGTAATTTCACCTTTCTTGCCCGGATATACGGGTTCTTTAGTATATTTTGGAGTGGTACACCCACAGGAAGGACGTACTTCTGAAATTAATAAAGGACGTTTTCCAACATTGGTAAATTTAAAAACATGGGAAACTTCTTGCCCTCTTTTTATATCCTTAAAATCATACGTATCTTCATTAAATTTTATAATAGATTCTTCGGTTATTTTGGATACCCCATGAGTATTTTTAGTATTCGTATTATCCTGTACGGTACTTTTGATTTGCTTTTGAGAAGAATTATCTTTTTTGCAACCGATGGTGAATAACATACCTATTAATAAAAATATTACTGCTGACTTTTTCATTTTTCAGGATGTTTAAACTTTATTCATATCTCTAGCATATCTGTCTAAAATACCATTAATAAATACATTACTTTTAGCGCTAGAATAAACTTTTGCTAATTCAATACATTCATTAATAACAACTTTAGCCGGAACTTGAGGGAAATAATTAAGTTCTGTAAATCCCATTGCCAATATGATTTTATCTATTTCCGCAATTCTATCCAACTCCCAGTTATTTGATCTTTTTTCAATTAATTTTAAACTTTCCGGATAGTGTTTAACCGTGGTCCTGAATAAATTTTTTGCAAATAAAATACCCTCATCCGATTTTAAAACTTGAATTAATGTATCAAAGGGTGCTCCTTCCTCAATAGACTTGATAGTCTTCAGGGTCATATTATTGGCAATATGAACATCATCTGCCCAAGAAAGTTTTAATTCCTCAAACCATTCATACATGATGTCATTATCTGCTATATGCTTTAAAAACAGTTTAAGCAATACTTTTTTTTCCGACTCAAAATCTGTTTCTTTACTTTGCATATACTCTAAATAACTTCGCGATGTTTGAAATTTTTTAAAGATAATTGCCGGATAATTATTATTTAAATGCCACGATAATTCTAAATGTTTGTCCGAATACTCTTTTCTAGCTTTGTTTTTCTCTAACAGCTCAAATATCTTATTATTAACAAACTTAAGATTAGGATTTTTTTCCTCATCTGTGGCAAAACGTTTTTGCTTTTTCCTTTCTATTACTTCAAGAGCATAATCTCTCACAGCCAATAGAAGATTTAGTTGATATATATATAAATCATATATCTCATCTATAGACTGGAACATTCTATTTTCAACATATTCTAACTCATTCCCACTTATATTATACGCATACAGAACCTGTAGAATTTTTTCTCTAATTTGCCTTCTTCCTAACACAACAATAAATTTTTAAGAACTTTGTTAATACTATATTTTTAGTGTTAATTATTACAAGTATATTTTACTTAACGTTAGTTTTAGGCAAAGCCTGTTCTTGTTGAGGGGTTGAAGACTGTTTTGAGTTTTGGGTTGGAGTTGATGTATATATAGTTGGCTTTGCAATCAATACCGATGCAAAAATTGACAATACTACTATTACTCCTCCTAAGGTCCAAGTTGCCTTCTCCATAAAATCATTTGTTTTCTGAACACCGAACATTTGTGTTCCACTACCTCCGAAAGTTGAACTTAAACCTCCTCCTTTTGGATTTTGCGACAAAACAACTAATATTAGCAAAACGCATGCGATAATGATAAATATCATTAGTATTCCATATACTGCTGTCATATTATTTTGAATTTTTTATCTTTTTTATTCTTCTTATTTCCGAGGCAAAATAACTACTTTTTTCTGGATATTTCAAACTTAATATCTTAAAAGCTGTTAATGCTGTATCATATTTACCTTGCTCTACATATAATTGAGCTAAGGTAATAGTCATTAAATTTGCAATGTCCTGAATTTCTTCTTTTTTAAATTCTACGTCTTTACTATATTTCGTGTCTTTTGCAACCGGTTTTATCTTGGGATTATTTTCAATAAAATTTGAAATAATGCTATTTTGTTTTTCTTGTTGTGGTATTACTTTTTCAGATTTTAAAGCTTTTTTTTGCTTGGAAAGTGAGATCCATTGATTAAAAGTTAATTTGTCCGATTCCAAAGTAATTTCCTCTTGTTTGTTTTCAATACTTGGTTCGCTTAACTGAATTTCATTGATTTCATTACCAACCAAATCTTCCTTTACTTCTTCTTCAATTTCCGAATGTTCAATTTCAGTACTTTCTTCTTTATTCTCGAAATTTTCTTCATTTTCTTTTTCTAAGCTTGAAGTAAATAAATGTGATATTCCTAACTTTTCTATATTGGTATAGGATACATCATTGTTTAAAAAGATTTTCTTATTATCCTTATCATCTCCATTAGTTAAAAGTAATTGAATTTTAGAATGATCTTCTATACGTTCAATTTCTATATTGTTGTTATTTACTAAGTCTTCGGATATTTTTTGTTCTTTTATAATTTCAGAATTTGAATCTATTGCTTTCAAATGGGTTAAACTGCTATCCTCTTCCATAAATTCATTACTAACAATATTTTCAAAAACTATAGTTTCTTCAAATTTATTATTATCTGCTTGTAAAATTTCATCTTCTTTTTTATCGATCAATTCCTCTGCTGTAATTGGTTCTACTAACTTCTTGTTAGTATCAATGGATTTTTTTATTAATTCTCGATAATTCGTATAAATTGAAACCTTTTTAATATCTTCATTAGTTAACGGTTCTGATACATATCTATTTTTCCAATTTAAATAAATTAAATGAAGCGATTGAGAAAATGGATAGTGAGTTATTAAATCTTCCACATAATTCTTATCGGAAAATTTAAGTTTTTCAGGGTTTTCTATTAACTGTATAATTCTACTATTATCCATAATTTACCAATCGGCTACTATCGCTAAAAATATTTGATCAATAATTCTTTGATTGATTTTCTGGGCAAGATCATCTTGAACGTTAATCAATAATTCTTTGCTAGAATAATCTTCATAATCGGAAAAAGTTTTTTCGAAACTCTTTTCCGGCTGCTTTTTATTTTCGTATCTAACAGAAACGCTTATCGTCAATCTGTTTTGCGTTGCTTCGTCGGAATTACTTTGTATATTTACCGGACTGGTTGAAAAATTTGTTATTTCACCTTCTAAAATGATATCCGGATCTATATTAGTCTCTACAAGCTTCGTTCTTTGATTAAATCTACTTTGTAAGGCGGTAGTAAAATCTACACTTAAATTCGGGCTTTGATAAGCTGAATAATTAGGAAATGATTTTATTTCTATAGTTTTTATATCGGGATCCAAAGAAGCCCCTGTGAATGAATAACATCCGGACAAAGATATAAAAAAAATTCCTATTAAGAGTAATATGATTTTATTCTTCAATATCATATTGTTTTATTTTTCTATATAATGTTCTTTCCGAAATTCCCAACTCTTTTGCTGCTAATTTACGTTTTCCATTATACTTTTCTAAAGCTTTTTTAATAAGTTCCTCTTCCTTTCTTTGTAAAGATAAAGATTCCGAATTGTTGGACACATCTTCATATTCGTAGTCATCCAAAATTTCGTGATAATCATTAACTGATGAAGGAACAGTCGGTATGACGGGTTTTTCATCATAGTAAACAAGAGAATCTCCCGATTTAGGAATATCATAATCTTTATATACTCGTTGGAAAAGATCCTGATCATTTGAGTTTAGCATCAAATCGCCTTTATTTTTAATGAGTTCTAAAGTCAACGCTTTCAAATCGTTGAGATCTTTTTTCATATCAAATAAAAACTTATATAATATTTCCCTTTCACTGGAAAAATCGGAATGATTTTCATTTTGCTTTGAAAAGTTTACTAAAGACGTGGTTTGTGGAATATCTTTTAAATATTCTTTTACCTTATCTATAGACAAATTTCTGTTGGTTTCCACCACCGTAATTTGTTCGGTAAAATTTCTTAATTGACGGATATTTCCCGGCCAATAATAATTTTGAATATAGGACATGGCTTCTTCCGATAAACTCACTGAAGGCATTCTATATTTTTCTGAAAAGTCAACTGCAAATTTTCTGAAGAGTAAAGGAATATCATCCTTCCTTTCCCTTAAAGCAGGTATATCAATTTGTACTGTATTTAACCTGTAATATAAATCTTCTCTGAATCTGCCTTTTTTAATTGCTTCTAATAAATTAACATTAGTCGCAGCTACAATTCTTATATTTGTTTTTTGAATAGTAGATGATCCGACTTTCATAAATTCACCACTTTCCAACACTCTTAATAAACGAACTTGCGTTTGCAAAGGCAATTCTCCTACTTCATCTAAAAAAATGGTTCCTCCATCTGCTACTTCAAAATATCCTTTACGAACTTTATCTGCTCCCGTAAAAGCTCCTTTTTCGTGACCAAAAAGTTCTGAATCTATGGTCCCTTCAGGAATTGCTCCACAATTAACAGCAATATATTGTTTATGTTTTCTTGGTGAAAGATTATGAATTATTTTAGGAATAAACTCTTTTCCTACCCCACTTTCTCCAATTACCAAAACAGAAATATCTGTAGGTGCTACTTGCGTAGCTTTTTCTAAAGCCCTGTTAAGTGCAAGGTTATTTCCAATTATTCCGAATCTTTGTTTTATTGCCTGTAATGAATCCATAATATTTATGTTACGCGATCTCTCCTATCAAGGTAGCTGAAGTGCAATCATTTACCAATACATTAACAAAATCTCCAACTTTTGTTTGATCTGTTTTAGTAAAAACCACCACTGCATTTTGAGAAATCCTTCCGTACCATTGATCTTTACTTTTTTTACTGGTTCCCTCTATCAAAACTTCGTGTACTTTGTTAGTATACGTTTTCATTCTTTCTAATGAAAGTTCTTGTTGAAGATTTATAATTTCTTTAAGTCTTCTTGACTTTATTTCCGCAGGCACATCGTCTTTCATTTTTTTATGAGCTAACGTACCGGGACGTTCTGAATAAGCAAACATGTATCCGAAATCGTATTTTGCATATTTCATTAGAGATAAGGTTTCTAGATGCTCTTCTTCCGTTTCCCCACAAAAACCTGCTATGATATCATGTGAAATCGCGCAGTCAGGTACGATTTCCCTTATTTTATCCACCAAATTAATATATTCTTCACGTGTATGTTGACGATTCATTCGCTGCAAAACTGTAGTGCTCCCACTTTGAACAGGTAAATGGATGTATTTGCAAATGTTATCATGTTTAGCCATTACGTGCAATACTTCTTCATGCATGTCTTGCGGATTAGACGTTGAAAATCGTATTCTAATTTCAGGACAAGCTTCAGCTACCATGTTCAATAATTGTGCAAAATTTATCGCTGTTGCCCTTTGCAATTCACTAGCTTTTAAGAAATCTTTTTTAGGACCTCCTCCATACCATAAGTAACTATCTATATTTTGTCCTAAAAGTGTAATTTCTTTATATCCGTTTTCTCTCAACTCTTTACATTCTTTAAGAATTGAATGTGGATCTCTACTGCGTTCTCTTCCTCTTGTAAAAGGAACCACACAGAATGTACACATATTATCACATCCTCGGGTTATGGACACAAAAGCTGTAACTCCATTTCCGCCTAAGCGTATCGGACTTATATCTGCATAGGTCTCTTCTTTTGATAAAAGTACATTAATGGCATTTCTTCCATCATCCGTATTTTTCAATAAGTTCGGAAGATCTCTGTATGCATCGGGACCTACCACTAGATCAACCAAATGCTCTTCTTCCAAAAACTTTGTTTTTAATCTTTCTGCCATGCAGCCGAGAACGCCTATAACCAGATCCGGCTTTTTTCTTTTTATTGCATTAAATTGAGAAAGTCTTTTTCTAACCGTTTGCTCCGCTTTTTCACGAATAGAGCAAGTGTTGAGAAGAACTAAATCTGCTTCTTCCAGTTGAGAGGTGGTATTATATCCTTCGTTACTAAGTATTGAAGCAACTATTTCACTATCGGAAAAATTCATTTGACAACCATAGCTTTCTAAAAACATTTTTTTGTTGTTTTTAATAGAACTTTCTTGTATTAAGATTTCTCCTTGTCTTCCTTCTATAATTTCTTTTTCCATATTTAAACATTCCCTACGAAAAAAAGTACCGGGATATTACTAAATCAAAATAAAAATAGTCTGCAAAGATAAAACTTTATATGCCAAGTTGACAGATTATTGTTTTAAATATTTCTTAAAATATATGTTAAGTAAATATAATTTTATTTATCTGCTTGTTAAGACCATCTCAAAATACCCCGTAAAATTTTGCAAAAATAACACCCAAGCCATGATTACTACAGTTCCTACTATTGCGGCATAAAAACCTCCAAAATAAAAGTCTGATTGTTTAAGCATTCCTGTACTGTATACTATTGCATTGGGAGGTGTTGACACGGGCAGGAATAATCCGCATGAAGCACAAAGACCAATTACTAAACCGATCGGCAGTATTTGTTCCGGAGGAAGTACCACCGCAGCAATATTTATGACGATGGTTGCTGTAGCCGTACTACTCATTATGTTAGAAAAAATCACAGTCACTATAGCAAAAATCATCATCATTAAATATTCATTAAACGATGCATCTCCCAATAATTCGGAATAATAGGGCGCCAGCAATTCCTTTATTGCAATCCCTAGTGATAATCCACCGGCGACCAACATTAAGGTATCCCACGGAAGCTTTCTTATATCTTCAGCCGTTATAATCCCTAACATAGGAAGGAAAACAATGGGAATTCCTGAAGTGGCTGCACTTGGGATTTTCAATTTTGAACCCATCATCCAAAAAAAAACGGTTATAAATAAAATTAGTATCACAAAAAACCTTTGTAATCTAATCTTTTTGGGAATTGGGGCTAATTCTTCTAAGAAATTTAAATTAATTTTTTCAACTTTAGAAGTATATTTTTGCTTAAGCAAAATCCAAAAAAACAATAACAAAACTATAGCTACGGGCAAACCCAAGATCATCCAATCAAAAAAAGAAACTTCAATGCCTTTGGATTTTAAAACATCTACCACAATCAAATTTGGAGGAGAAGATATTAAGCTGCCCATTCCTGCAAAAGTTGCCGAAGCCGGTATACTTATTAATATTGCTTTTGTCATGGGCGAATCTTTACCTTCTCTGTCTAAAAAAGGCATAACTGCTGCCAAAATCATGGCTGATGTTGCCGTATTGGATATAATTAATGATAAACAGGAAGTAGTTAGCATAATTCCTAACAACATATGCGAGGGCTTACTACCAAAAATAGATATGGTACCCCTAAATAAAGAAATATCTATTCCTGTTTTTCTCATACTTTCACTAAGAAAAAAACCGCCCAAGAAAATCCATATAACACTATCAGACCATGTATTAGAAATAGTTTTCGGATCAATTGTTGATCCTTCTATATTCCCCATGGTATAAATGAGAAAACCTGTGATCAGTATCCCTACGGCAAAGGGAGGGATTGCTTCTGTAACCCATAAAAATATTGAAAACATCAGAATGAACAGGGTGTATTCTTGAGCTTTAGTAAATTCTTGAGGAGAAAGAAAATAAGTACCTAATAAAGCAATACCTAATGAAAAAAAGAATAAACCAACTTTAGTTTTTATATTCCAAACATCTAAAGATTTTTCTATAAGAAGATCACTATAGACTCTAATATTCGTATTAATCTTTTTAAAATCTTTATTAATTCTATGAAAATCAAAATCCATATATATAGCCCTAAATTAAATTTTATCTACTCTTGAAAACTTTGCTTACCTTAATGACACATAGCAAAACTCTTTATAAATTTACTATTTATTTCTAATAGTTTACCCTTAATTGAGAAATTAATTTTTAAATTTGTATCCTAATTCTCACATTAATAATACAGGTAAAGTTTACCTCTAACATAAATTATGAATAATTTTTCTAAGCTCTGGGTTTTTCAATCTAGAAGATTTCTTACCCTTGAAGAAATTCAAGATATCACCAAAATTCTTACTGATTTTTTGAAAACATGGGCGGCACATGGTGCTGATTTAAAATCTGAGCTTACGATTATTAAAAATAAATTCATAATTATAGCGGTTGATGAAAATCAAGCGAAAGCCACCGGATGTTCTATCGATAAATTGAATCAATGCATTAGACAAATCGATCAAAAATATCAATTAGAACTTTTAAACCGATTATGGGTAAGCTATGAAGACAATAAAGGGGAAATTACTACTGTTCCTATGAATTCTTTCAAGGAAAAAATCAAATCCGCTCAAATTTCTCCTGAAACCTATATTTATAACCTTGCTATAAGTACTTCTAAAGAATTCGATGAAAAATTTAGACTTCCTCTTAAAGAAAGCTGGGCAAGAATATTTATGTAATTTTTATTTATAAAAGGTTTTCATTTTATTAAAACGCGATATTAGTTGCTTCTCAATAAATAATTTCTCTTTTTAAAATAATTTAAGATTCCACAAACCTTATTTTTAATAAACAAACTAATTTTATCTTATAAAATTAAATACTTTCATTTATTGACTTCATTATGTTATTTATCTTGATAATTTTGTTTTATACTATAAATCAAAAACCCTGTTTTTCATTTCATCTCTTTTTTAAAAACTGTTAATAGTAAAATTATAATTTATAATTTTATAGTTAATAATCATAAATAAACATCAATATTATTGCTTATTAATTTATAATGTATATTTTTGTTTTTATAATAACATAAAAAAATAGAAATACATGAAAATTTTCTTATTAATTATTAGTGTTTTTATGTTCAGTATTCCTCTTTCAGCACAAAATTATTGGAAGAGAACAAGCTTAACAGGTAAGAAGATAAAAAGTGAAAATATCAATTTACCCATTGAAGAGCTATATACCGTTGATTTTTATTCTTTGAAAAAACAATTAAATTCGGCCGCATTAAGAGGAACTAACCATACTCCTATCATAGTATACGTTCCAACATCCGAAGGAAAAATAGAAAGATTTTCGGTTTATCATGCTCCTGTAATGGATGAAGAAATTGAAAATACATACGAATTGTATTCATACGCAGGAATCGGTATAGATGATACGAACAAATATATTCGATTTAGTATTTCTCCCAATCAATTCAATTCAATGATTATGGATAATACGGGTATCATTCAGCTCATTGATCCTTATACAACCGATGGAGAAGTTTATTCAGTTCGTATTAGAAAGGAAAATATATTTAATGATTTTAATTGTAATACGGTTGATGAAATTAATTCGGAAGAATCAAGTTCCTATAAAATTATATCGAGTGATCGAAAATTTCGCACATATAGATTAGCTCTTTCAGTAACCGGTGAATATACTCAACATTTTGGTAGCGTAACCGGAGCTTTACAACAAATAAATATCACCTTAACCCGAGTGAATGGTATTTTGGAAAAAGATCTAGCTGTAAATCTTAAAATGATTAATAATATTTCTCTTATTTATGAAGATCCAAATACGGACCCTTATTCCGATTCTTCTTTAATGGATATCTGGAATATTGAACTTCAAAGAACATTAACAGCTGTGGTTGGAGAAAATAACTATGATATTGGCCATCTTTTTGGCGGTAATGGTGGAGGAGGAAATGCCGGGTGCATAGGGTGTATTTGTGTCAGTCCTTTGATGGATCAAAATGGAATTCCCACTTCTTTAGGAAAAGGTAGTGGGATAACTTCTCCCTCAAATAACAATCCGTCAGGAGATCATTTTGATATTGATTACGTAGCTCATGAAATGGGACATCAGCTGGGAGCTAATCATACTTTTTCGTGTTGGCTTGAAAATAAAGGGGTTAATATTGAACCGGGAAGCGGAAGTACAATAATGGGATATGCCGGTATTACATCTGCCAATGTACAATTAAGTTCGGATGCTTATTTTCATTCTGCAAGTATTCAGCAAATTAATAGAAATCTACAGCGTAAAATCTGTGGAACAATCAATCAAATTCCTAATCACCCCCCCGTAGTAAATGTAGGTCCCTCTAGTGTGACCATTCCTATAGGGACACGGTTTTACTTGGATGCAGAAGGAACAACAGATCCTGACGGGGATGAGCTGACTTTTTGTTGGGAACAAATTGATAATGCTCGTAAAAATGTTATTCGAGTCGATTCTTCACAAAGATCCGGTCCTATATTCAGATCTTTTATACCGACATCATCTACCAGAAGATATTTTCCCGCTTTAACTACCAATAGTTACTCTCCAAATACTTGGGAGACTGTTTCTAACGTCAAAAGAGTCCTAAATTTTACTGTAACCGTGCGTGATAATAATCTTAATAAACCTCAGACTAAGATTGTTACTAAAGAAGTTATGGTTTCTGATAGCGGGGGGCCATTTATCGCAACATTTCCTACCGCTGATTATATTGCTAAGAAAGGAAGTTCAATTAAAGTAGCATGGAATGTTGCTAATACAACAGCACAGCCATTTAATACACAATATGTGAATATTTCATTAGTTACGGATGAGGGGCAAACTATTACTCCTCTGGCTGATCATATTCCTAATTCGGGAAATGCAACTGTGGATTTACCTGTTGATCTTGTTGCTAAAAAAGCAAAATTAATGATTGAGGCTAGTAATAATATTTATTTTGCCTTAACCGAATATTTTTCAATAGGGTATGAATCGGAAGTAATTTGTAAAAAATATATGCCAAACTTTTCTCCGATTCCGATTCCTGACGGAAATGGTGATCATTTAAATTCTGATTTTGCTACCATGGGAATTATTATTCCTGAAAATGAGAATTATGATGAATTAATTAATTTACAGGTATCTGTTGATATAGATCATCCAAATATTAATGATTTATACATCGTTTTACAAGACCCCGGTCCGGATTATAAATCAACTGTTTTATGGAATCATTCATGTGAATATTATTCAGATTTAAAAGTTACTTTTGATGATAACGGAGCTGCCGTAAACTGTTCTTCTCCTACTACAGGTACGATTAAACCTCGTAATGCAATTCATTCACTTTATAAGAAAAAATATAGCGGTGAATGGCTATTAGGAGTAGCAGATCATTATGCTAACGATGTTGGTACATTAAATTCTTTTTCTTTGAATTTATGCAGTTTGAATTATAAGCAACTCCAAACCGATGAAAATTTTTCAGAAACCTCAACATTTAAAGTTTTCCCTAATCCTTCTGAAGGAGTTTTTACTATCGATTTAGGTGTTATTCAATTTAGAGGAAATACAAGTCATGTTAAAGTTTATAATTTGGCCGGTAGCTTATTATTTTCAAAAGTTGAAAAAAATAAGCTTTTTTCTATAGATCTTACTAATTATCCTGCGGGTATATATACCATAAATATTACGGGGAATGGTAATTCTATATCCAAAAATGTAATTAAGAAGTAATCCTTTAAGCTAAAATAAATAAAGCACTCTTTTATATATTTATGAGAGTGCTTTAAATTTTTCTTTATTCTTAAAATTTAAATTCTTTTTCAGGAATGATCTTGTTAATTTCAAGCGATTTAAATACAAGAATAAATTCTGAGTCATCCTCCTTGTTTTTAACAACCAAACGATACGGAAAGATTAGTCCGGAGACTAATTTAAAGTTTGAATATAATTTACTTTCATTTGAAGTATCTTCTCTAACTAATTGATAGCTGGTTTTATCAAAGTAATAAATTTCTGATTCTCTGTTATTAGTTAGTTTAATTTTATAACAATTCTTATTATCAATACGTTCTTCTCCGAGAAATATAGGAAGAAACCCTTTTGCAGAATAATCAATTAAATCTGATTCAAATGCTTCAGGAACGTAATTATTATCTTCTTCAAGGGAATTCGTTTGAAAGTTATATTGTATAGCTTTCTTTCCGTTGTAAGCATTTAAAATAATTTTTTTTCCTTGTATTTCTATACAAGTTTTATTAAGATTCGGTCTCTGCTGATAAATTTCTATAGGATATGACTCATTTAATCCTAAAATTATATCTCCTTTAATTATTATTGAATTCAATTCTTTCCAATGATCTGTTCCTCCGGTAACTTCCAAATGCTTTTTAATTATTTCTTCTACCGTCTGAGAATAACATATGTTCAAAAGGAATATCAGCAAAACAAAAAAAAGTTTCTTCATATAAAAATTAAAATGGGTTGACTGTAAAAAAATTCCAGGCAACTATAAAGTTATCCTGGAATTACATTTTTCTTCAATTTATATCTTTGCATTAATTGAATTATTATCTTTCGAGTAATGGTATTACATTTCTTCGTAAAGTGCTCTTAATTTTTCTTTAGTCATTATTTTCTGCCAATCTTTACCTAATGCATTTTCCCAAAGCGGAGCCATTCCATAAGAAACATTAATCATGGTATTGAATTGTTCATCAGATAATCCTTTGCATACACCTTGTGGAATTTCAATCTGATTTTTTTCAACCATATATTTAAATTCCTTAACTCCTTCAGGATAATACTCTTCTAATCGGTCAAAAACAATGCAATTACCTACTCCATGATGAGTTCCTAGTAAATAAGAAAGTCCGTAACTCACCGCATGAGCAATTCCTACTTGTGAATAAGCGATGCTCATTCCTCCATGCCAAGATGCCATCATTAAATCTTCATCAGACTCATCATCCCATTCAGATTTATGAACATATACTTTTTGGCAAAGTTCTAATGCTTTTTCTCCATAACTTTTGCTGAAAGCATTAAGATATGTTCCTGTTAAAGACTCAATGCAATGAATATAACAATCCATACCGGTAAAAAAAGCTTGATTTTTTTCTACTCCTTTTACTAAAGAAGGATCCAATATGACTTGATCAAAAGGGGTAAAGTCTGAATTAATACCTAATTTTCTTTCCGGTCCGGTTAATATACAAGTTCTGGAAACTTCTGCGCCTGTACCACTAATTGTTGGTATACCTACATGATATACAGCCGGATTTTTCACTAAATCCCACCCTTGATATTGCGAAGAAGACCCTTCACTATTCATCATGATTGCAACAGCTTTTGCCGAATCCATTACACTTCCTCCCCCTATACCAATAACTCCGGAAACAGTTCCATATTCCTCTTTTAATGAATCTCTAATCGCATCAATTCCTTTGGTTTTGGGTTCATCAGTAGTATCTATAAATATAATTTTATCTTTTCCTTTTAAGGGAATTCTTTTTTCTAATTCTTTTCCTTCAAACACTTTATCTACTAAAAAAATAAATGGATAATCTTTATTTCTTTTTTCTTCAATAATTTCTGAAGTTTGATCAAAGCTTCCACGTCCATAAATTACACGGGGAACCATTGGGAAATTTCTGAATTTCATATTTTTAATTTTTCTCGTTTATCTGTTTTTTTAATATTTCATTTGCTTTTTCCAAATCCTCCGGAGTGTCTATTTCAACTCCTACAAAATCAGTCTCTATTACTTTAATTTTCATGCCATATTCTAAATATCGTATGCACTCAACCTTTTCTGCTTGTTCGTTTTGTAACATCGGTAATTTTGCAAAATCTAGTAAGGCTTGTTTACGAAAAGCATATACGCCTACATGCTCATAGTAATCCGCCTGAAATGATTTTTCTCGAGGATATGGTATAACTGAACGCGAAAAATATAGTGCAAAGTCATTTTGGTCTTTAACTACTTTTACATAATTAGAATCTTCAATTAAATTCCAATCGTCCATTTTACGAATCAAGGTAGCAACATCTATTTTATTTTCTTGATCTTTCTTAAATACTTCAATTAGCCTTGCTAACGGTTCGGTTTTTACAAAAGGTTCATCTCCTTGTATGTTTATGATGATATCGCAGTCTAAATTTTCAACAGCTTCTGCAATTCGATCACTTCCTGTCTCATGTTCCTTTTTACTCATAATGGCTTTACCTCCGTTTCTGGTAATTTCATTATGAATGATTTCGGAATCAGTTACTACAAATACATCTGAAAAAAGATTGGTTTTGATTGCATTTTCATAGGTTGACCGAATGACTGTTTTTTCCCCTAACATACCCATCAGCTTTGCAGGGAAACGAGAGGCTGCATATCTTGCAGGAATAACTGCTATTATTTTCACGTTATTTATAATTTAATTACAAAGTTAACTAAAATAGATTTTGTTAACCGGTATTATCCCTATTAAAAAAACATTTTAAATGAGCTTATTTTTTATCTTTAAAATATCTTTAACAGCTATTATTTTTTTATAAATCATTTTAAATGTTTGTATAATTCTATAAAGCATTTATAAGTAATTAATAAAAAAAGTCATCCAAGATTTGGATGACTTTTTTATTATAAAAGTTTGTTTAGTAAATTATCTTCTTCTGTGACTAGGAGTTTTTACTTTAACTTCTTCTGTAATTGATACTTTTGAACCGGTTTGATCTAAGATCACAACTCTTCTGTTTTCTCTATCACAAGTTTCTTGATCCGGATAAAGAATATTTCCTTTATCGTCTTTCTTAGCATTGATATCATGTTGTTTACATAACAATTCTGATTTACCGAATCCTCTTGCTATCAATCTATCTTTGCTTACTCCATTTTTAACTAATTCGTTAACTACAGATTGTGCTCTTTGTTTTGATATTCTATTGTTTACGGCTACAGATCCTACTCTGTCGGTATGTCCGTCTACAAAGAATTTTTTACCATCAAAACTTCCGTCATTTAACATTTTTGCAGCATCGTTAACTAATGGTAAAGATTCTGCTGTTAATTTAGAGCTGTTAAATTCAAAGTTGATATTTTTTAATTTGAATGTAACGTCTTTAGTTTCCCAAGGACAACCATTATTATCTACTGGTCCTTTTACTGTTGGACAATTATCATCAATATCAGGGATACCGTCTCCATCTGTGTCAGGACATCCTTGGAATTGTGCAGGTCCTGCTGCATTCGGACATCTGTCTTGATCGTCCGGAATACCGTCTCCATCTGTATCAGGACATCCTTGGAATTGTGGTAATCCAGGTGTATCCGGACATCTGTCTTGATCATCTGGTATACCGTCTCCATCTCTATCGCTCGGTGCTACCGGAGGTGGTGGTAATGGTTGTTCTTTCTTAGCTCCAAATTTAAATATTAAAGATGCTGAGTGTTGAAAGAAGTCAGAATAATCTTTTGATTGATTAGTTACCCAGTTATATTGAGATTCTATGTTTAAACCAAAGTTTCTGGTAAACCAAAAGTTAATACCTACACCACCGTTTAACACAAACATATCATCTTTTCCTGTAAATTTACCTCCTAACTTATAATTTTTATCTGAGTTATAATCATCATCATAAGCGTCTAAGTGAGTAGATGGGTCATCCTCAACAATTTTAATTCCTTTATAAGAATATTTGTGATAGTTTGCACCTACTCTCACATATGGGTCTAGCCATCTTAATGATTTTGACTCACTAAGTGGAGTAAATCTAAGACCTAAACCTGCTAAAACAAAAAATTCGTCTTTTATTTTTAATCTTTTGTTATCCATATCACTTATTGAAGCTTGTAAATCAACTGCAAAGTTTTTACCAATACTTCTTGCTACAGTTAATTTTGATAATGGAAAAGAAAAACTATAATCATCGGTATCAAAATATCCGTCAAAGATACCACGCACTGACGTATGGTCAGTAGCATGCATCCCTATCCCTACATACCACTTTTCTGTAGTATTTTGAGCTTTAGTTACAATGGCCATTATAACAGCTCCTATTGTAATCAATAATTTAAATTTTTTCATATTAATTTCTTACTACTATGATTTATTTTATTCTACTAAACAAATTCTATTCCAATATATAAAAAAACCATCCTAATAAGGATGGTTTTTTTATTTGTAGATCAATTATTTCTTAATTTTCACTTCTTTTGTTACGGAAACTTTATCTCCTGCTTGATCTAAAACTACCACTCTTCTATTAGATCTGTCACAAGATTCTTGGTCAGGATATAGTATATTTCCTTCTTCGTCTTTTTTAGTATTGATATCTGCTTGTTTACATAATAATTCTGTTTTTCCAAAGCCTCTAGCTATCAATCTATCTTTTTCTACACCTTCATTAACTAATTCGTTAACTACGGATTGTGCTCTTTGTTTTGATATTCTATTGTTTACGGCTACAGATCCTACTCTGTCGGTATGTCCGTCTACAAAGAATTTTTTACCATCAAAACTTTCATCTTTTAATAATTTAGCTGCATCTTTTACTAATGGTAAAGATTCTGCTGTTAATTTAGAACTGTTAAATTCAAAGTTGATATTTTTTAGTCTGAAAGTAACGTCTTTAGTTTCCCATGGACAACCGTTGTTTTCAATTGGTCCTTTTACGGTTGGACAACCATCGTCTACGTCAGGGATACCGTCGCCGTCTGTATCAGGACATCCTTGGAATTGTGCTGGTCCTGCTGCATTCGGACATCTGTCTTGATCGTCCGGAATACCGTCTCCGTCTGTATCAGGACATCCTTGGAATTGTGGTAATCCCGGTGTATCCGGACATCTGTCTTGATCGTCAGGGATACCGTCCCCATCTCTATCACTTGGTGCTTCAACAGGTGGAGGCGGCGGAAGTGGTTCTTCTTTTTTTGCTCCAAATTTGAATATGATTGAAGCTGAATGTTGGAAGAAATCAGAATAATCTTTTGACTGATTGGTTACCCAGTTATATTGTGACTCAATGTTTAGACCAAAGTTTTTAGTTAACCAAAAGTTAATACCAACACCACCGTTTAACACAAACATATCATCTTTTCCTGTAAATTTACCTCCAAGTTTATAATTTTTCTTTGGATTATAATCATCATCGTAAGCGTCTAAGTGAGTAGTTGGATCGTTTTCAACGATTTTAATTCCTTTATAAGAATATTTGTGGTAATTTGCTCCTACTCTAACGTATGGATCTAACCATTTTAAAGATTTGGATTCACTTAATGGGGTATATCTAATACCTAATCCTGCTAAAACAAAGAATTCATCTTTAATTTTTAATCTTTTATTGTCTATTTCTCCAATTGAAGCTTGCAAGTCAACTGCAAAGTTTTTAGCTATGCTTCTAGCTACTGTTAATTTAGACAACGGTGGTACAATACTATAATCATCGGTATCAAAATATCCGTCAAAGATACCACGAACAGAAGTATAGTCTACCGCATGAGCTCCAATCCCGATATACCACTTATCCGAAATGTTTTGAGCAAATACAGTAGTTGCTAACGTTGTAGCCAATCCTGTAAGTAACAAATTGAACTTTTTCATATATAAAAATCTAATTTTTAGGTTGCAAAGTAACATTTTTATTATCTAACTCCCAAGAAAAAATTAATATTTCTTTACCATTCTGTTAATATTTCGTTTGGATTCTCTTTCTTTTATCGCTTCTCTTTTGTCATATAATTTTTTCCCTTTCGCTAGATATACTTGGATCTTCGCGATTCCTTTTTCATTGATATACAATTTTGTAGGAACAATCGTTAATCCTGTTTCTTTAGTTTTTCTTAACAGTTTGTTAATTTCCTTTTTATGTAATAACAGTTTTCTTTCCCTTTTTATTGTATGATTATAACGAGTTCCGTAATAATATTCGTCAATGGTCATATTTATTACATATAATTCACCATTAATAATCTGACAAAAACTCTCTGCAATACTTGCTTTCCCTAATCTAATAGATTTTATCTCAGTACCATGTAAAACTATTCCTGCCTCATATTTATCTAATAATTCATAGTTAAATCTAGCTTTTCTATTCAGTATATTTACTTTATTTTCAAATTTCATAATCAAAGTTTTTCTTACTACTTTTGTACAAATTTATTAAAGTATATGCTTACAGTATCAAATTTATCTTTACAATTTGGAAAAAGAGTACTCTTTGATGAGGTTAATGTAAAATTTACGAAAGGAAACTGTTATGGAATTATTGGAGCTAATGGAGCAGGAAAATCTACATTTTTGAAAATTCTATCCGGCGATGTTGAACCGACTACAGGAAGTGTAAGCCTTGAAACAGATAAAAGGATGTCTGTATTGGAACAAAATCACTTTGCTTATGATGCATATCCTGTACTGGAAACGGTTATTAAAGGGAATCAGAAGCTTTTCCACATAAAGGAGGAAATGGATGCTTTATATGCCAAACCTGATTTTTCTGATGAAGATGGAGTTAAAGCGGGAGAACTAGGTATTATTTATGAAGAAATGGGGGGATGGAATGCTGAGTCTGACGCAGGAACTTTATTATCTAATCTTGGAATAAAAGACGATGCACATTATAAAATGATGTCTGAATTGGAAAATGCTGACAAAGTAAGAGTATTACTTGCTCAAGCTTTATTCGGAAATCCTGATGTTCTTATTCTTGATGAGCCTACGAATGATTTAGACATTGAAACCATATCTTGGTTAGAAGATTTCTTGGCGGGATATGAAAATACTGTAATTGTTGTTTCGCACGACCGTCACTTTTTGGATGCAGTTTGTACTCATACCTGCGATTTGGATTTCGGAAAATTAAATTTATATACCGGTAACTATTCTTTTTGGTATGAGGCCAGTCAATTAGCTGCCCGTCAAAGAGCTCAACAAAACAAAAAGGCTGAGGAAAAAAAGAAAGAACTTCAAGAGTTTATTTCCAGGTTTAGTTCTAATGTTGCTAAAGCTAAACAAGCCACGGCTCGTAAAAAAATGATCGAAAAATTAAACATTGAAGATATCAAGCCGTCTTCTAGAAGATATCCGGCAATTATTTTTGAACAAGAACGTGAAGCAGGGGATCAAATATTGGACGTTAAAGGATTGGAAAAAACTAAAGATGGTGAATTGTTATTCAGCAATATTGACTTGAACCTAAAAAAGGGGGATAAAGTTGCCGTTCTATCCAGAAATTCTTTGGCTATTACTGAATTTTTTCAAATATTATCCGGAGAGTCAGAACCCGATAAAGGGAGTTATTCTTGGGGTATAACTACTAAGCAAAGTTACCTTCCTTTAGATAATACTAAATATTTTCAATCGGACGATAACCTTGTAGATTGGCTTCGTCAGTATGTGAATACAGATGAGGAAAGGCATGAAGAATATATCCGAGGATTTTTAGGTAAAATGCTTTTCAGTGGTGATGAAGCTTTAAAATCTTGCAAAGTTCTTTCGGGAGGTGAAAAAATGCGTTGTATGTTTTCAAGAATGATGTTATTTAAAGCTAATGTTTTACTTCTTGATGAGCCTACCAACCATTTAGACTTGGAAAGTATTACGGCTCTTAACAACTCGTTAACCAATTTTAAGGGTACTATTTTACTTTCTTCTCATGATCATGAATTATTATCTACTGTTTGTAACAGAATCATTGAATTAACCCCTAAAGGTATCATTGACCGCTATATGAGCTATGATGAGTACTTATCTGACGCAAAAGTTAAAGAACTTAAAGCGCAATATTATAGCTAAGAAATTATTGGGCGAAATTTAAATCGTAAAGATTTTTATTTCACCAAAATGATAATACTATAAAACCTTTTAATCTTTAAGATGATTAAAAGGTTTTTTTATATAATAAACTTCGAATTATCCGGCTGGCAAGCGTGTTATTCTAAACAATATTTTTACTTTAACTTAAAGAATCCTTTGTGCTTTTTTAAATTTATTTTTCCAATAAGTTTCTTCGAGAGAACTAATTATAACCCCTTTAGATGTTGAGGCATGTATGAATGTTATTTCGCCTGAACCGGATATGTTATAGACTATACCTACATGATTTATTGAGCTCCCCCCTGTATTAAAAAACAATAAATCGCCTTCTTTTATTCGAGAGATACTTACATCTTTTCCTGCATTAGACATATCTATGGAACGTCTTGGTAATTTTACATCTATTCTTTGGTAAGCATTGCAAACTAAACCGGAACAATCTATGCCACTGAAAGTATTTCCTCCATATTTATAAGGAGTCCCTTTATATTTTTCTGCTTCTTTCAAAACCAAAATAACATCCGTAGATTTTATATTTTTATGAACTCCGTATTTTTTTGATTCTGAATTCGAATCTTTCTTTATCGGTTTGGAAATATGGGGTGATTTATGCGATGGTTTTGAGTTTGAAATATGTTTATTTGTTTTATTGGAATTATAAGTATATCTTTTCGAATGAGAATGTTTTGGTTTTTTATATGAAGAAGTTGCCTCGTAAGATACACAAGATGTTATAAATGAAAAAAACATCAATCCGAACACATAGATTACCATTTTACTTTTCATATATCTTATTTTTTAATAATCTTTGTGCTAATTTATTAAATTATGAACATTTTTTTAACACGTTATTTACTAATTTATTAACAAATTATTTTTCTAACGGTTAGACTATTTAATTAAAAAATATTATTGTTATCTGATATAAGATTTTCATACCCTATATCAATGGACAGATTTTCTCCTTTAGCTGCAGCAGTTGCCAACTGATCCGCCTTTTCATTGTAAAAATGCCCATGATGACCCTTTACCCAGTGGAAAGTTACTTTATGTTTTCTGTATATTTTAATAAATCGAATCCATAGATCTGGATTTTTAACTTTTTCAAATCTTTTTTTCTCCCAACCATAAATCCATTTATTATTAACGGCATCGACTACATATTTTGAATCAGAATATATTTCAACTTCTTGATCGGGTTTATTAATTTTTTCCAAAGCAATAATCACAGCCAATAATTCCATTCTATTGTTGGTAGTTAAGCGAAATCCTTCTGAAAAGTTTTTTTCATATGAAGTTCCTTTCAGCTTCATTATAATGCCATACCCTCCTTTTCCCGGATTTCCGGAAGAAGCTCCGTCTGTATAAACCTCAATCATAATATCTATTTAAAAGATATTTTTTAATTCTAACAAATTTTCAATTATGGGAATTTCTGCACTTTTATGATGCTCTTCTTTTTTGTAATTAAAATAGACCGGATGCATCCCTATTTTTTGAGAACCTAATACATCTGCCTCCCAATCATCTCCGATAAACGCGGATTCATTCACTAATGCATGGGCTTTTTTAAGACCTAATTCAAATACTTCTTTAGCCGGCTTTCTTTTATTTATTTCTTCTCCGCTGGTTAGGGTGGTTATATAATCTTTAATACAAGTTTCTTGAACTTTTTGTTCGGTTTGTTGTATAAAGCCATTGGAAACAACATGTAATTGGTAACCATTTGTTTTTAGATATTTCAAAATTTCCTCTGCATACTCAATTAAATTATTGTTTTCCATGATCTGAGTTAAAAAATTGGCATTAAAATAATCCCAAATTTCAGGATCATTTATACGAAATTCCAAAAACGTATCCTTAAATCTTTTTTCCAGTATATCTGCCTTGCTTACCTTATCTTGCCTATATAAGGACCATAGATTTTCATTCCTGTTGTAATAACTTGTATAAAAATCTGAAAATTGTAATTGATACTTTTCTTCAATTTTTAAATTTTCATAAATATTTTTAAGAGTTAACTTTGAATTTTTATCCGTATCCCAAAGTGTATTATCAAGATCAAAGAATATGTGTTTTATGTTATTTTTCATGTATAGTTTTTTTTAAAGACTTAATCCCATTCCAAAGAAAACGGAAAAACATAAGGCTAACAATGCTGTAGGTTTTAAGTATAAATCTAAATCTTTGGGGTTTTGGGTGTAAAGAATTTTTCTGCGTACTATAGTATTCGGAATAAATAGTATAAAGAATAAAAATGGTTTTAATGATGACCAACTATCTAATTTTATAACAAATTCTTTCTGATGTATTAACAGGAAAATGAGACAAAGTATAAAAGGAAGATTCATTAGTACCATTTGATAATACTTAGCATTTTGAAATCCTAATCGTAATGCCAGCGTTTTTTTATGACTGATTCTATCCGATTCAATGTCTCTCATATTATTTAGATTCAAAACGGCTACACTAAATAAGCCAATTGCAGAGGCGGGAAGCAAATTATCCCAAGTAAAAGACTTTGTATAAAGAAATTCACTTCCTAAAACAGAAACCCATCCAAAAAAAATAAAAACAAAAAAATCCCCTAATCCCATATATCCGTAGGGCTTTTTTCCCATAGTATAAAATATAGCTGCCAATACACAAGCAATTCCCAAACCAATGAATATAAAAAATTCACTTTTATAATTGGGGATAAAAGCATACCAAAGAAGAACTACCGAAGAAAGTAGGGACAGAAATACAGTAATTAAAATTGCACGAAACATGGATTGTTGCGTAATAGCTCCCGATTGAATAGCACGGACCGGACCAACTCGTAACTCATTATCGGTTCCTTTGGTTCCATCTCCATAATCATTGGCAAAATTGGACAAGATTTGAAATAATATGGTTGTAAGACAAGAAAGTCCAAAAATAATTCCATCAAAATTTCCTTTCCATTTGGCAAGTAATCCTCCTAAAATAATTCCACTTAATGAAAGCGGTAACGTTCTTAATCTAGCGGCCTCAATCCAATTTTTCATCTGTTTTTCTTCTATTTTTTAACTTTTTACAAAAATACACTAATTATATGATAGATTTAACGCATCTTGAATTGGATAATAATTGCGTCAAAATATACAGAATTATACCTTTCTTTAAGATCCCCGATTTATCAATATATTAAGGAAAGAAATTCATCAAGTGTGATTTTCCCAAAATATGCTGATAGATCAATATCTTTTAATGAATCGGCAACGGAAGCTTTTGTGTATTTTTTTCCTAATAATCTGTTCTCTATATCTTCAAGGTCTCCCACTCCGAAGAAATCTCCGTATATTTTAATTGCAGTAATGTTTCCTTCTTCTACATTTAATTTTAAATCGATGGAACCTATTGAAAACCGTTGACTTCTTTCCATATAAAATTTGGGAGAACGTCCATAATTCCAATCCCAATTTGAATACCTTTGATGTGAAATTTTATTTATTTGTTCCCAATCTGTTTCCGTCAATTCATATTTATTGACATCTTCTGTTTTATCTACATTAAAAATTGAAAGTAGTAATTTATCTCTAAATTCTTCTATGGTTAAATCTGTTGTGACAAAATCAGATATATTGGCTACTCTGCTTCTGATTGATTTAATTCCTTTCGATTCAATTTTATCTTTTCTTACCTTTAAAGAGTTAACAACTTCATCCATGTTGCTGTTGAATAATAGTGTTCCATGGGTAAACATTCTTTTGTTAGTGGCAAATTGAGCATTTCCGCTTATTTTCTTTCCTTCCACTACTATGTCATTCCTTCCCTTAATTTCCGCATTGACTCCCATTTGCTTCAACGCTTCTAGTACCGGATGTAAATATTTTTGATAATTTGAAAAACTATTACCATCATTTTTGGTAATAAAACTAAAATTTAAATTACCTCTATCGTGATACACAGCTCCTCCTCCCGATAACCTCCTAACTACTTTTATGTTTTTTTCTTCTACATATTCATTATTGATTTCTTCTATAGTGTTTTGGTGTTTTCCTATGATTATGGAAGGATCATTTATATAGAAAAGAAGATATGAATCTTCCTCAATTGGCAAGTTCATTACAAGATACTCTTCAATAGCTAAATTAATTTCGGGATTGTAATTGTTTTTATTATCTACAAATAACATTCTCATTTTTTTTTGGATCAAAAATACAATAAATAGTTTTTACGCCTTCTTTGCTGAATATACAGCGGCTCATGAATATTCATTATAAGTAAATCAATGTGATATTAAATATTATAATATATATTTAATTTGTTTAGTTAAAACCGTAAAAAAAGTATAATTTATGCTTATAAATGGAACATATTCATCGAAAAATTATAAATTTGCCTGTTGAAAAATCTAACATATGAATTCTTTTATTGAAGAGTTAACTTGGAGGGGATTAATTCATAATATAATCCCGGGAACAGAAGAACAATTAAATAAGGAAATGACGCTGGGTTATATTGGTTTTGATCCGACTGCAGATTCTCTTCATGTAGGAAGCCTGGTGCCTATCTTACTTTTAGTTCATTTTCAAAGACATGGTCATAAGCCTGTTGCTTTAGTGGGTGGTTCCACAGGTATGATCGGTGATCCATCCGGAAAAAGCACAGAGCGCAATTTACTGGATAGTGAAACTTTACAAAAGCACATTTTAGGAATAAAATCTCAATTAGAACGATTTTTAGACTTTGACAGTAACAAGTCAAATTCTGCCATACTGGTTAATAATTATGACTGGATGAAGGATGTTACTTTTTTAGACTTTGCGCGTGATATTGGAAAGCACATAACTGTTAATTACATGATGGCTAAAGATTCCGTCAAAAAAAGATTAAACGGTGAATATCAAGAGGGTATGTCTTTTACAGAATTTACATATCAACTTTTACAAGGTTTTGATTTTTATCATTTATACAAAGAAAAAGGGGTTAAACTTCAAATGGGAGGTTCCGACCAATGGGGAAATTTGACTACAGGAACTGAGCTCATTAGAAAAAAAATCGGTGAAGAAGCTTTTGCTTTAACTTGTCCACTAACTACAAAGTCTAATGGTACTAAATTCGGTAAAAGTGAGGGAGGTGAAAATGTTTGGTTAGATGTAAATAGAACTTCCGTTTTTAAATTTTATCAATTCTGGTTAAATATAACAGATATTGATGCTGAAAAATATATAAAAATTTATACATTCCTCTCCAAGGATGAAATTGAATCATTAATTAGAAATCATAATGAAAACCCATCCCTTAGGATTTTACAAAAAAAATTAGCTGAAGAGGTCACCCGTTGGGTTCATGGTAAGGAAGAAACGGATAAGGTCATAAAAGCTTCCTCTATTTTGTTTGGAAAATCAACTAAGGAAGATTTCCTATCTTTAGATGAAACTACTTTTTTATCTTTATTTGAAGGGGTTCCGCAAAAAGAAGTTTCTTTAAATATTCTTAAAAACGGAATTTCAATTCTTGATGCATTATCAGAAATAAGCGGTTTTTTATCTTCAAAAAATGAAGCTAAAAGAGCTCTAAAGGAAAAATCAATTTCTATTAATCAAGAAAAAGTTAACGATGATTTTATTATTAATGAATCAAATTTAATTCAAGGAAAATACGTTTTACTTCAACGAGGAAAAAAATCATATTTTATCCTTAAAGGAATTGAATAAAATAGTTTTTATTTTAAGTAAATAAATTTTATAAAATAACACAATATATATTTTTGCAACACGTTATATAACAAATAGATGAAAGGGCTTATTAAGTTTTATCATCCTGATGAAACCTTAGTGTATCACATCAGGAAATGTTTTTGTAAGGTTGTTTTTCTTAACAAGAAAAATACATTAGTAGTTGAAATAGAATCAGATGATGATTTAGATCACGTAGAAGAAGACTCATATCAAAATGAATACCCGCAAGTGTCTTTTTCCATTGAAGACTTCGAAATTCCAGTAAAAACTATACAGCAACTTTGCGGAAAATCATTTCAAATACCTTCGTATGAAGAAAAAGAAAATGAAAATGGCGAAGTAGAAGAATTATACTATACAAATCTGAATTTAAATGATGAAGAGGATTTGGAAACTGACAATAATGAATTGAAATTCGGTAAAGATGAACAGGGTAATTTAAAACTTATATGGCAAGGCTATTGTGAAGATT
Source organism: Apibacter sp. B3706 (assembly GCF_011082725.1). Lineage (NCBI taxonomy): Bacteria > Pseudomonadati > Bacteroidota > Flavobacteriia > Flavobacteriales > Weeksellaceae > Apibacter > Apibacter sp. B3706. The sequence continues at coordinate 1,973,275 of NZ_CP049715.1, forward strand.
TTATTACTCAAGAAGAACCCTTACGATTTAAAGTATCTTGCTCATTTATCAACGATATCTTAGAAATAGACGAATAACCTGAACCATATATAATGAAAAAATTAATAGTACTTTTTTATTTTTTAGGGCTGATTTCCTTTACCCATGCTCAGAGTTTTAGAGGTATAGGAGATCAAAAAGTACAGTTAGGAATTAATGCGTTCGGATATGGAACCGGAATTACTGCTACTTATGATTACGGAGTAATGGATTGGATTTCCATTGGTGGGGGTACCGATTTTTATTGGAGCGCCGATGATGATAATTTTTTTATTTATGGACGGGCTAATTTTCATTTAAATGACCTATTAGACCTTCCTCATACTATGGACTTATATCCCGGAATAAATATAGGAGGAAGAAATGACGGTTTTGGTATAGGTGCACATATTGGGTATCGTTATTTCTTCGATGATAAATTTGGTGCATTTGCAGAGCTAGGCAGCCATGGTTCTATTGGAGTTACTATAAACTTATAAAAATATTCAGCATATCGGATTAAATCAGGAATTGTACTAATAGATTTTTTTTCTGAACTTTCTACATTTTTATTCAAAATGACGATAAAAAGGATCTGTCGCAAGTTCTAACATATTTTTATCTCCTTTACTATCTCCAAATGCGTATATTTTGGAATAATGGGCTAATTGTATTTCACTAATTATTCTAACTACTTTCTGTTTATAATTACAATTAGGTGTAGCAAATTTACCGGTAAATACTCCATCAATATATTCTGCCTCTGTAGAGATCAAACGTAATCCTAAATATTTTGCGAAAGGTTTAACCCATAGATCTAAGGAAGCTGTGACGATATATTTATTGGGTTCTCTTGATAACGCTCTTATGTATTCCAATGCCTTGGGGCTGATAATAGTATTTTTCCTACTTTCAAAATAACATTGAGCTAATTCTTCTAATTCTGAACGTGTTTTACCTTTTAAAAATTGAGAGATAAATTTTTGCTTAATTTTTCCTGCATCGAATATCTTAAATCTTACCAATATAAATAAAGGAATAAATTTAATAAAGACTTTTTTGTATTTATGAGGAAAAGAAAAATGTAAAAAATCAAATAAAGTATCTTTGTTTGTTAACGTTCCATCAAAGTCAAAAAGATATAATTTTTTTTCATCCATTGAAAATATGATTTGTTTAGCATTTGTTTTAAAAGTGTATTATATTACATCTTTAATTTTTTAAATATAAATTCCGGAATATTCCTTACAACTAGCATTATATATCTCCAGATGCCCGTTATATATATTTTATTTTTTTTCTTCTTATATGCTTTATAGATAATGTCTGCGGCTTGTTGCGGTGAAGCGGTTAGGAGTTTGGGTAATGCCATTCCCAAAGTCATTTTGGTATCCATAAATCCGGGAAGAACGGTCATAACATGAACATTTTTATGATAAAGATAATTACGCAAACCGTCTAAATAAACCATAAATCCGGCTTTCGAACTTCCGTAAATAAAATTACTTTGCCTACCCCGTAGTCCGGCAACAGATGATAATCCGATGATAGTTCCTGATTTTTTATTTTCAAATTTTTGAGCAAAATAATTTACTAATGGTACAAGTTTAGAATAATTTATTTCAAGAATCCTTTGTGTATTATATTCATCATATAATCCCGCTTCTGTATTTTTTCCTAAAAAACCTGTCGCACAAAATAATAAATCTGAATCAATAGAATCAAATACAGAATAATCAACATCTTTAGTTAAATCAAAATTTATAATTTCGGAATCTTGTTTAAACTTAATTAAAATATGCTTTGATAATCGTTGGGTTTCTTCCGGGTTTGACGTTATTAAATATATTTTGGGATATCTGTTTATATTGTCAGATAATAATTTATTAATAAATGCTTGAGAGATATCTGAAGTTGCTCCTAGAATTATCATTTTATTTCAGAATTGTATAATATTAAACTTTTATTCGTAATTGAATTATCTTTTTGAATGGTTTGGATATCAGGATTAATTGATCTTACAATATTAGAATTTATATAACCTGATTGTAAATAAGGATGAAAGTATTCAAATTTTTTATTAAGTAATGGAATTTTATATATGGAAACATGATCTTTACCCGTATCATTTAAAAAATATTTTAGATTTTTTCTTTCTTTTAAAATTTTTATCACTTTTGATCTATTAGAAAGGTAATTTACAGGCGATTTCAGTTGATATATTATATTTATTGCTAACGATAAAATACTTAACATAAAAATATAATGCAATTTGCTGGGATAAGTTTTAAAAAATAATATTAAAAATGAAAAACAAAAACAAAAAGATGCCGGAGCCAACATTCTTGTGTTTAATGATTCTATTCCTTGTGTAAATTCTGACATAAACATTAAAATGAGATATACACATCCTATAGTCAGTAATAATTGATGAAATGTGGTAACCTTACCTTTAAAAGGCATTCGATAAAACCATATATAGGATAGTAGGAAGAATAAATCTATTAACAATATACCTATCATTAAAAAAATTAATACCGTCGTCGGTTCCAGTATTTTAATTGAAAATATAGGATTAACAACATTTAGTACACCTAACAAATTATCTAATGTATGTTTCCATAGGCTATCTAAAGAGGGAGCTGATCTTATATGCTCACCAAAAAAACTTCCAAATTCCAAGTAATTATAGATTAAATATATACCGATTCCTAAAGATGAAAATAACAAATAATAAAAATAATTTTTATAAATAAGTTTATCGAAGAGATTATATTTAATTGTATAACATATAAAGTATATTGTTATTGCTATAAAAATATATAAGCCTGTATATCGTACTAAAGTTAAAAATACAGTTAAGATAACTGCCGGATAAATAATTTTAAATTTTAACTTGTTTTCTGTCAAAAATTTATTTAAATAAAAGATTAAAATATAAAAAAATGTTAAGAAAATACTTTCAGAAATAGAAAGAATATAGAGAGAAATAATAAATTTAAAAGTAACCAGTAAAGCCGTCTCCTTAAAATAAAATTTTTTAAAATATGAGAAGCTAATTATAACAGCAAAACTTAGGCAACTAATAATTCGAGAACTAAAATAAAACTCATTTGTAATAAAATATCCAATTCTTAAAACTATTGGATATCCGATAGGAAACAAATTACTTTTACCATTGGGTATATCCTTTGCAATCTTAAAATAAGACAATGAATCAGGTGTAATACCACCAAAAGGCAAAAACAAAGGTAATAAAGCAATACTTATTAATGTAATTATGATGAGAATCCAATATTTAACTTTCTTATAATCCACCATTATCAAGATAAATAATTGGTAATTCTTTTTCTTTGTAAGGAATCAAATTTACCTGTTTCAGGAACTTTGACATAGTCTATAAGTGATTTTTTGGACATGGAATCTTTGGCTAAATAAATCCTTCCCCCATAATGTTCCACTATTTCATCTAATTCCTTAACTAAAAATGGTAATTTTTTATTGATTTTAAAATCCAATGCTAAACTGTATCCGTCAATAGGAAACGAATTATGAGCATTTATATTTCCTTTTTTATATAATTTTAAAACTGCAAGGAATGAACCTTGGCCACTTTTTGCTATGGTTTTTAAAATCTCCGTCATTCCCTCTTTACCAACCTTTTTAGGTATTATAAATTGATATTGTATAAACCCATTTTTACCATAAATTCTGTTCCAATTGTTGATCGCATCTAAAGGGTAGAAAAATGTATCATAGTCTACTACATTACTTATGATTTTTTTTCTTTGTTTCAAATAATATAAAAAATTAAAAGCCTTAACAGACCATGTATTCAACACAAATGACGGAAAATCAAAAGGAACATTTAAATTTAATTTTTTCTTAGTTTGTAATGGATTTTCTTTCCATTGAGTGGGTAATTCAGACAACTTCGCATGTTCTCCCACCATTAATATTGATCTCCCCATTTGGTTGCCTTTTTGTAGGCAATCAATCCATGCTACACTATACGTCCAGTTTTCACATTCCTCGAAAAATTTAAAAATTTCCTCAAGGTTTTCAGCCTTTAAAACTTTTTGTTTAATATAAGCCGTCTGTATTCTTTTTAAAGTAAATTTAGCTGAAATGATTATACCTGTTAATCCCATACCTCCAATGGTATTCCAAAATAAATCGGAATTTTCCTCACGGGAGCATTTTTTTATTTCTCCATCTTGGGTGATTATTCTGAAATCAATCAAATAATCTCCAAAACAACCTTCTGAATGATTATTTTTTCCATGAACATCAGATCCTATAGCTCCTCCAACCGTAATTAATTTAGTACCCGGAGTTACAGGTAAAAAATAACCTTCGGGAACAATTACATCAAGAATATCAGACAAAATAACTCCGGATTCACATTCAAAAATACCATTTTCTCTATCAAAGGATAAAAATTTATTTAATCGCAGAGTAGATAAAATATGATCGCTGTTTAACGAATTATCGCCATAAGACCTTCCGTTTCCCCTTGCAATAATTGAAGTACTATTTTTTATTATATTTACTATTTCTTTTACGTCAGATGTTATATGAAAATTAGTTTTAACTACCGGATATTTCCCCCAATTAGTTATATTTATTTTATTTTCAATTTCACTCATCTTTTTAATTTAAATATTTTAGTATAAAAATCATCACGATCCAAATTGCTAAGTCTATTTGGAGAAATAGGTCTCTGTAAATCATCTTGGTAGGAGATTCTGTTTTATTATATACAAAAGTTAATTGTAAATATCTTAGAATACCAATTACTGCAAACAAAGAAGTATACACAATGTAATAATGGAAGTTCATTTTTATTACAGGGTCTAAGGTATACATAATATAGCAAACGACAAAAGAGGTAGAAACCATCGTAATTGCAATATCTATAAATTGTAGATTATATCCGTCTAAAGCTTTCCTAGTTTGACCTGTCAATTGAACGTTAATTAATTCACCTCTTCTTTTTCCAAGAGCCATTACTAATGCCAAGAAAAATGTAATTAATACAGCCCAAACTGATATGGGTAAATTAGTTGCAAATCCCCCCATATAAATTCTCAGTAAAAAACCTATAGCAATAATTGATACATCAATAATGGCGATATGTTTTAAATTAAAGCTATAAGCTAAATTCATTATAAAGTAAACAGAAATTATTAAAATTACCCCCCAAGAATGAGTAAAATAACCAAAAAAATAGGATGCAATGACTAGAAATAGAAATACTATAATTGCATGATTAATTGGTATCTTGCCGGCTGCTAGAGGTCTATTTTTTTTTTCAGGATGCATCCTATCTTTTTCGATATCTGTATAATCATTAATTATATAAATAGAACTTGCTATAAATGAAAACGAAAAAAAGGCGATTATTGAATTTAACAATAAATTCAAATCTAATATTTTACCTGCAAAAAATATAGGAAGAAATACAAAAACATTTTTTAGCCATTGCTTGACCCTTATTAATCTTAAATAACCCACTTTTATTTTATCCCATTGATTTTATAAGTCGTAAAGATATAACATTTATGTTAATTATATATTCACAGGAATTAGCTAATAATTTTCTAATTCAGAAATTTAAGGATAATTGTTCGTCTAACAGTTTAAAAGTCTTTCTATGAAGATAAGTAATTCCATAATTTTTTATTGCTTGTCTATGAGCAGTCGTTGGGTATCCCTTGTTCTTTTTCCATAAATAATCAGGAAATTCTTCATGGAATTTATCCATTAAAAAATCTCTGTGATTTTTAGCCAAGATAGATGCAGCAGCTATATTCATATAATTAGCATCACCCTTTATAGCACAAAAATGCGGTATTTCTTTATATTTATGGAACCTATTTCCATCAACTAATAAAAATTCCGGTTGAATTTTTAATTTATCCACAGCTAAATGCATAGCTAAAAAGCTGGCATTTAAAATATTAATTTCATCAATTTTTTGTGGGGAAACTTCTGCAATTGCATAATCAATTGCATTTTGTCTAATAATACTATCTAATTCTTTTCTTTTCCTTTCACTTAGCTGTTTGGAATCATTGATTTCTTCATTAAAAAAGTCTTCAGGAAAAACGACTGCTGCTGCAACTACAGGACCTGCCAAACAGCCCCTCCCTACTTCATCCAGTGCAACTTCAAATTTATATTTTGAATATTTTAATTTCATTTAGAATATTCTTCTGATAAAACGCAACTGATGCGTATGTTTATTAAGATCTGAATTAAAAATTCCTGTATAATCTAAATTGTCAATGCGTACTTTTCCGTGGGCATGTAGAATTTTCTGATCAGGAAGTATAAACCCAACATGTATAATTTTTCCATCCTGATTTTCAAAAAAAGCAAGATCTCCCGGTTCTGCTTCTTCTATAAAACTTAATACTTGCCCTTCTAATGCTTGTTGACCGGCATCTCTTGGTAATTTATACCCGGCTAATTTATAAACCATTTGAACCAAGCCACTGCAATCAATACCATAGGTTGTTTTCCCCCCCCACAAATAGGGAGTATTTATGTATTTAAAAGCCAATTCTAAAATTTGATCTTTTTTTTGTTTTCCTTTTAACAAAGTTTCATCAATAAAAAAATGTTTATCGGGAGCTAATTTAAAAACGCTATTTTCAATAGCACCGTGAACCTCTGCACCAATAGTAACCGGAAAAGGTTGATTATTTAAAATTAATAGGCTGAAAGGCTCTGATATATATGAATGATCTTGAGAAAAATTAGCAAATTCTATCTCACTGAGAATGGAAACCTGTTTATAATCTACCCATCCTTCATAGCCATCAAAATAGATTTTAATTTTAACCCATTGTTGTTTCACTTCTAAAATCTCACATAGCTCACCAAACAACAATTGAGTAACCATTTCTGAAGAATCAGACGGTTCTTTTCGTACTGGGGCAACACTTACCTGACAAATAGATTTACTCATAAATGCAAATTTATTTTTTTCTAACAATACTTATACCATCTCTAATAGGTAAAATTAGCACTTCTAGTGATGAATCCGATCTTATAAAAGAATTGAATTCCCTTATACATTCCGTTTTTTTGTCTTTAAAATCTTGAACTACCTTTCCCTTCCATAAAATATTATCTGCTATTATTATTCCCCCTGAACGCAACTTTGGCTTAACTATCTCAACATACTTACTATAATTCTTTTTATCGGCATCCAGAAAAATCATATCAATTTCCTGATTAATTTCTTGTAAAACATTTATAGCATCATCCAAAATAAAATTAATTTTTTGGGAGTATTCTGATTTTAAAAAGTATTTTTTAGGTATATATGCCGTTTCGCGATTATTATCTACTGTTATTATTTTACCGGACTCTGAAAGTCCTTCAGCTAAACATAATGTTGAATATCCGGTAAAAGTTCCTATTTCAACAATTAAATGGGGAGAAATTAATTTCGAAATCATACTTAACAGTCTTCCTTGCAACAAACCGGACAACATATGTGGTTGTGTCGTTTTTAAAAACGTTTCTCTCCTTAATTCTTTTAATAAAGTCGGTTCTTCTGTACTGTTTTTTTCTATATAATCTTCAAGTAAAGGGGTTATCTCCATTATTTTATATTATTCTTTACAAATATAATTCGTTTCTAAAAATTCGTTACCATTAAATGGCAGTATATCTAACTAATAATTAGGATATTTAAACATAATAACATTTATATTCTATTATATAAAATGCCTTATATAAAGCAAATTATAAACAAAATTCTTTTATCAAAAATTTAATTACACATATTTTTAATGAATTTAATAACATAAATTATAATAACTTTTTAACAGTATAACATAATTTAGAAAAAACAATATTTTTATACACACAAAAGTTACAAAGAAAAAATATAACCATTAAGTATATATAAGATAAACTAAAATCATATAAAATTGCATGCAACTGGTGAAAAATGCAAAAATGTCAGTATACAATTTTGTGTACATCATTGTAAAAATTATCTTAAAAAATGTTAAAATTTAAATTATAAATTTTATTCAAAATAAGCTACAATCCTTTATTTTAGCCTATCCTATGAAATTATCACATTTTTTATCTATTGTTAAAAAATACAGAATAGTTTTGTTTATAAAATAATGGCATGATTTTTTCCTACCTTATGCCATATTAACACTAAATAGTATAACAATATGTTTGAAATTTTCAAAGACAAAGAAGGAGCTTTTTTCTTTAGATTAAAAGAAAAAAATGGTCAAATTATTCTTGAAAGTGATGGATATACACAAAAAACAAATTGTCAAAAAGGAATCAGTTCAGTAAAAAGAAATTCCAAAAATGAAGATCGTTTTGAAGTGAAACAAGCTTCCAATAAAAAATGGATGTTTAGTTTAAAATCCGGAAACGGACAATTAGTAGGGACCAGTTCTTATTTTGATTCTGAAACCGATGCTAAAAACGGTATAAGAACAGTAATGAAAACTGCACCTGTATCCGAAACAGTTGACTTGTCAAAATAATAGATTCCATAAATTGTTATCAAAAAATGAAAAAACCATCCGGTGGATGGTTTTTTTTTATAATTAATACGATACTAATTACATTTTTAAAAAATTATTTATTTCCCTACCTTTGTATATACTATATTTATAGTAAAATAGCGTTACTTTTCAATTTAGCTAATCAAATACAAACTTTTGAAAACAAATAATAAAATTAAAACACATCCAGATCAAGATGTGGTTTTCATAAAAAATGCACATCTTCATAATCTTAGAAATATAGATGTTTCCATTCCCAAAAATAAATTAACCATAATAACAGGTGTATCCGGAAGTGGAAAATCTACCCTGGCTTTTGATACCTTATACGCAGAAGGTCAAAGACGATATGTGGAAAGCTTAAGCTCTTATGCGCGGCAATTTTTAGGAAAATTAGAGAAACCTCAAGTAGATGACATTAAGGGACTTGCTCCGGCAATTGCCATTCAACAAAAGGTTATTTCAGGAAACCCTAGATCAACCGTAGGAACTTCTACTGAAATTTATGATTATTTAAGACTATTGTTTTCTCGTGTAGGTAAAACCTATTCGCCCGTATCAGGACAAGAAGTAAAAAAAGATGAGGTTACAGATGTTATTGATTATATACTCTCTTTAGCGGAAGGTGGTAAATACATCTTATCTGCTCCGATTACTACAGTAGATAAAGATTTTAAAGTATTTTTAAATACTTTGAAAGGCCAAGGATATGTCAGGTTGGAAGTTGGTGGAAATATTGCTACTATTGAGGATTTGGAAAGTTTTGGATTTGTACCGGATAGCAATACCCCTATAAATTTAGTTATTGAACGTTTTTCCGTTGAACATAATGAGGAATTCTTACAAAGATTTGCTGATAGTGTTCAAATAGCTTTTTACGAAGGCAAAGGCTCTTGTTCCATTAAAAATGTTGACACCCAAGAAATTAAAACCTTTTCTAATGCATTTGAACTGGACGGAATTAAGTTTTTGGAGCCTACCATACATTTTTTTAGTTTTAATAATCCTTATGGAGCTTGTCCGGTTTGTGAAGGATATGGAAAAATTTTAGGTATTGATGAAGACCTGGTAATTCCTAACAAAAATTTATCAATCTATGAAGATGCTGTTGTTGCTTGGAGAGGAGAAAAAATGAGTGAATGGAAAGATGATTTTATTAAAAAATCATCTAAACTCAACTTTCCCATTCACAAACCGTATTTTGAATTAACAGATAAACAAAAAGATATTTTATGGAAAGGTACAGGGGATCATAGTTTTCCCAGCCTGAACCATTTCTTCAAAATGGTTGAAGAAAATACGTATAAAATTCAATACAGGGTTATGCTTTCCAGATATAGAGGCAAAACTATTTGCCCAGAATGCAAAGGAAAACGTTTACGACCTGAAACCAATTACGTTAAAATCAATGGATATTCGATTAACGATTGGATTGATTTACCTATTGACCAGTTACACGGTATAATAAAAAATTTAACGCTTAATGAATATCAACAAAAAATTGCTAAACGATTACTTTTTGAAATTAATAGCAGAATTGAATTTCTTTTAGACGTTGGCTTGGGATATTTAACTTTAAATCGAGCTTCTAATACCCTCTCAGGCGGAGAATCTCAACGAATTAATTTAGCAACTTCATTAGGAAGCAGTTTAGTAGGATCTATTTATATTTTAGATGAACCTAGTATCGGACTACATGGAAGAGATACCAACCGCTTAATCACTGTTCTGGAAAAATTAAGAGATCTGGGAAATACCGTGGTTGTAGTTGAACATGATGAGGATATTATGAAAGCTGCCGATTATTTGGTTGATATTGGACCAAAAGCCGGTAGTCTGGGAGGAAATGTCGTATTTTCTGGCACTTATTCGGAAATGATGCAAACCCATACATTAACCGCCGAATATTTAAATGGTGAAAAGAAAATTGAAATACCTAAAACTCGAAGAAAAACTAAAGAATTTATTGAAATAACAGGAGCCAGACAAAATAATTTAAAAGGGATTAATGTTAAATTACCTTTACACTGCTTAACGGTTATAACCGGAGTAAGCGGTTCAGGTAAAAGTACTTTAATGAAAAATATCTTAACTCCTGCATTACAAAGAAAATTGGGAATAAACGGTGATAAGCCCGGTAATTTTTCTGAATTAAAGGGAAATTGGAAGGAAATTAAACATCTAGAACTGATTGACCAAAATCCAATTGGAAAATCTTCTCGATCCAACCCGGCCACCTATGTTAAGGCTTTTGACGATATACGCGATTTATTTTCCAAGCAAAAACTAAGTAAGCTTAACAATTTTAAACCGAAACATTTTTCATTCAATGTAGAGGGCGGACGTTGTGAAACTTGTTTAGGAGAAGGATTTATAACTGTTGAAATGCAGTTTATGGCAGATATTGAATTAGAATGCGAAACCTGTCATGGCAAAAGATTTAAGCAAGATGTTTTGGAAGTAAAATATGAAGGTAAAAATATTGCTGACGTCTTAGAAATGACCATTGACGAGGCCATAACCTTTTTTAATGAACACAATCAGGATAAAATTGCAATTAAATTGCAACCCTTACAAGATGTGGGCTTAGGTTATTTGGAATTAGGACAATCATCCGGTACACTATCCGGAGGAGAAGCTCAACGAATTAAATTAGCTTCATTTTTAGTAAAAGGTAATTCTTCCGAAAATACCTTATTTATTTTTGATGAACCAAGTACCGGCTTGCATTTTGATGACATAAATAAATTACTAAAATCATTTAATGCATTAATTGAGAAAGGCCACAGTGTTATGGTTATTGAACATCATCCGGATATTATAAAATGTGCAGATTATCTGGTTGATATCGGACCGGATGCCGGAATTAACGGAGGAAATATTGTCTTTCAAGGTACTCCTGAAGAAATTATTAAATGCAAAGAATCTTATACCGGACAATTTTTAAAAGAAAAGTTTAACTAATAATGATACGTACACCTTGTTTACACGTTTAAATGTTTATTTAAAAATGACAAAATTTCAGTAATCAATCATTATATTATTAAAAAAAAAAACACCGGAATAAACCGGTGTTTTTTTATGATTGTTTTTTTATTTTTTATTAAATCTTACCCTCATTTTTCTTAATTAAATTTAATGCTGAACCTGCTTTAAACCATTCGATTTGTCCATTATTATAAGTATGATTAGCTATGATATTTTCTCTAGTTCCATCAGAATGAACTAATTCAATAGTAATAGGTTTTCCGGGAGAAAATTGATCTAAATCTAAAAAATTAAATAGATCATCTTCCTGAATTTTATCGTAATCTTCGGGGTTAGCAAAAGTTAAAGCTAACATCCCCTGCTTTTTTAAATTTGTTTCATGTATTCTTGCAAAGGATTTAACCAAAACGGCTCTTACTCCTAAATGACGAGGCTGCATAGCAGCATGTTCTCTTGATGATCCTTCTCCATAATTATAATCTCCTACCACTATAGTAGGAACTCCATCTGCTTTATATTTTCTTGCCGAATCAGGAACAGCCATATATTCTCCTGTATCTTCATTCTTAACTTTATTAGTTTCCATGTTAAAAGCATTTACAGCACCAATCAAAGTATTATTTGAAATATTGTCTAAATGCCCTCTGTATTTTAACCAAGGTCCGGCCATAGAAATATGGTCTGTAGTACATTTTCCATAAGCTTTAATCAGCAATCTCATTCCGGTAATATTTTTACCGTCCCATGCAGGGAAGCTTTCTAACAACTGTAATCTTTCTGAAGTAGGTGAAACTTGAACCTGTATTTCGGAACCATCTTCGGCAGGTTTTTGATATCCCGGATCATCTACTTCAAATCCTCTCGGTGGAAGCTCAAATCCTTGCGGTTCGTCCAACATAACCTCTTCTCCTTGATCGTTTATCAATTTATCTTTTCTAGGATCAAAACTTAGATCTCCTGCAATAGCCAATGCAGTAACTAATTCCGGAGAAGCTACAAATGCATATGTATTAGGATTTCCATCTGCTCTTTTGGCAAAATTTCTATTGAAAGAATGTACAATAGTATTCTTTTGTTGTTTTTCTGCCCCTTCTCTAGCCCATTGTCCAATACATGGTCCACATGCATTTGCAAAGACTTTGCCTCCAATTTTATCGAAAACAGCTAAATATCCGTCTCTTTCTACGGTATAACGTACCAATTCCGATCCCGGTGTTATGGTATATTCTGCTTTAGGACTAATCTTTTTATCTGCTGCTTGTTTCGCTATCGAGGCTGCTCTTGAAATATCTTCATAAGAAGAATTGGTACAAGAACCTATCAATCCGACATCTACTTTTAAAGGCCATCCATTTTTTTCAGCTACTTCTTTAATTCGAGATATAGGTGTTGCTATATCCGGAGAAAATGGACCATTGAGATGAGGCTCTAAAGAAGTTAAATCAATTTCAAAAACTTGGTCATAATATTTTTCCGGGTTCTCATAAACTTCTTTATCGGAACGAAGTTCCTCTTTAATTTTATCTGCCATGTCTGCAACTTCAGTACGTCCGGTAGCTTTTAGATACTTTGACATATTTTCGTCGTAAGCAAATATTGAAGTAGTTGCTCCTACTTCCGCTCCCATGTTACAAATAGTTCCTTTTCCGGTAGCCGATAATGATTCTGCTCCTTCTCCGAAGTATTCTATGATACATCCGGTACCTCCTTTTACGGTCAAAAGACCTGTTACTTCCAATATGATATCTTTAGGTGCAGTCCAGCCATTGAGTTTACCTTTAAGATGAATTCCAATTAATTTTGGAAATTTTAATTCCCAAGACATTCCCGCCATAACGTCGACCGCATCAGCTCCTCCAACTCCAATGGCAACCATTCCTAAACCACCTGCATTCGGAGTATGGGAATCAGTTCCTATCATCATTCCTCCCGGAAATGCATAATTTTCAAGAATTACCTGATGTATAATTCCCGCTCCGGGTTTCCAAAATCCTATATTGTATTTGTTGGAAACAGACGATAGAAAATTATATACTTCATTATTTTTATTGATTGCCTCTTGCAAGTCTTTATCGGCTCCAACTCTGGCCTGAATTAAATGATCGGCATGAACGGTAGAAGGCACCGCTACCTTTTTCTTACCGGCTTGCATAAATTGTAATAAGGCCATTTGCGCAGTAGCATCCTGCATAGCTACTCTATCCGGTGCAAAATCTACATAAGATTCTCCTCTTTTATATGCTTCAGATGGATTTCCATCAAACAAATGTGAATATAATATTTTTTCAGAATATGTCAGAGGCCTCCCCACTACTTTTCGCGCCATTCCAACCTTTAACTGAAAGCGATTATATACCGCTTTTATCATATCTAAATCAAAAATCATATAGTAAATTTATTTTTTGCTTTGTTAATTTTATGTAACATTTAAATTTTACTTTACTATTGCTGTTTAATGACAGCCTTTTAATAAAACAAGTATTTTTAAAGGAAAATTTATCTGCTAGGTTTTTAAATATACAATTTTAAAATCAATATATACGATGTTTTAATTTTTTGACAGATATTTATAAAGATTCTAAATAATTTTAAGATATATTACAGGTATTATATTAAATAAAGCACTTTATATATAAATTTATTTGATATAAGAATTTATTTTTTTTATTCAATTTATACACATTTATTAATATTTAAATATAACTAATTAAATATATTGTAAAACTATTTATAATTTAAAGAAAAGAGGCTGTTATTAACATATGTTTAAAATTATTCAAGTGTTATAAACGGAATTATTTGCCTATAAATTTAAAGCTTTAAACAAAGAATGAGAATATAAATTTAATCGATTAAATTTTAAATGGATTATCAATTAAAAGCTCCCTTTTTTAAAAAAAAAGAGAGCTTTAACTACACTAATTAGTTGTTTACATATAACAATAGGTGCTTAATAATATTATAAAATTTGTACGAGGCAAAGATATTCTATTATTGTAACATTAAATTGAGGAATCCCGTAATTATAATTTTTTTTATAATAAAATTTTTAAAAATTAAAATTTATGAATCTCTAATAAATTATAATATCTTCTTAAAACTCCTTATAATGCTTAAATAATTCATCATAAATTTATTTTACAAGTATATATTTACAGATAAAAAATATATTTTTATGAAATAAATCATATCTAAAAAATCTCAATAAATATGTAAAGAGATATGGATTTTAGTTAATTACTTATGTATAAATACGATTTTTCTTACTATTCGATAATTAAAAATACAACAAAAATGAATAATATTATATTTAGATAAATATATTATTTTTAAAAAACAATTATCATATAATTTTATAATATTTACATATATTGCAAATTATATTACCATATATTTTTGTAATTGCTATTACAATTATATTAAAAATTGAGATTATATATTTATTTAAACGGTTAAACTTGTCTCTGGTTTTTCATCTTTATAAATATTATTTCAATTCTGACAATTATTTATAATTTAACTTTATTTTTTCATTTATATAGATTTTATATTTCAGATGTTTTTATGATTATAAAAAATTTTATTTTTAAGATTGAAATAATATTTTACCTTATATATAACTAATAATAATGATTGTTTACTATTTTTTTACTATATGATCGTTTTGTCTTTTTTAAAATCTTTTTATGAAAACAGATGTAATAATATTATTCGACGCATATAATTGTTACCTTATTTAGGCTGCAAAATGAAAAATTTAAATTTATTATCCTGAACTTGATGATATTCTTTTTGTATAGGATTTAATTTATTCGAATATTTTAACAACTAGCAGCAGTATATATTATCGATAAAATGGAATAGAATATAAAATATTACCTTTTAAATTAAAAATCCCCGCTAAAATATTCTTTATCGGTAACCGGATGAAGCCACACAGCCCCGCCTAAATTGCTATTAGTTCCAATGGCAACATGTGTCATGGACTGATCTTTTGAAGCTCCATGCCAATGCTCAATATCACGCGTACATTTTATTACGTCTCCTTTTTTAATAATTTCAACGGGCTTACCTTTTTCTTGATACCATCCTTCCCCTTCAGTTATCAATAATATTTGGCCTCCAGGGTGATAATGCCAATGAGTTCTTGCTCCCGGCTCAAAACTTACAGAACCAATTACAACATTATAAACGCTATCGGATGGAGCTAAATATGTTAACCATACGTTTCCTGTAAAATGCTCATTGGAAACCTTAGTTCCTTTAGGAAAAATCGCCGACACTTCCCGTGCTTCCAATCTATTACTTTGTTGGGTACTCCTACACGCAATTAATAATAAAGTACATAAAAGTATTCCTTGAAAAAATGAGCTCCTAATTTGATTCATGGTTTATTAAATTTTAAAAAAAACTCGATGATTTATCCACTAATTTTTAAAGATTTTTCTTATAAAATTCAACTAATTTATTTACTGCTTGAGATACATATTCAGGCTTCCAATAGGTTTGTATATGAGTTGCCCCTTCTATTTGGAATAACTCCTTATTTTTTGCATTAATAGCCTTAGAAAAAGCTTCTTCGGTCATGTATTTGGTATCTGCTTTACTTCCTGCAATCATTACTAATGGCTGATTAAGTAATTCTATTTGATCGGTTGCATCCCACGCCATTAAATACATAAGGCTACTAGTAGTATAAAGAAAAGTTGAATTGGGATGTGCATGAGTTCTATAATAATATACATATCCTTCACGATATAAATCCGTAGAAGTTTTATTAATCTCTTCATCCGTAACACTAGCTACTCCCGAATACAAAATTTTTCCTCCGGATGCTTCTTGGGCTCGAGCCTCGGATGCTTGTTTTAAACGTTCTTGAATCGTACTGACTTGTGAGTTTTGGAATCCATTGCGTCGTACTTCTCCCGAATTAAACATACTAAGAGTGGCTATAGCTTTTAATCTTTTATCTGTTTGAGCCGCCTTAAGTGTATACCCACCACCCCCGCAAATTCCCAGAGCTCCGATACGATTGGCGTCAACTCCGGGGTATTGAGAAATGTAGTCTGCCATGCCATGAATATCTTCGGTGCGATAGGCCGGATTATCCGTATGACGAGGCTCTCCCCCACTGGCTCCTTGATAGGCAGCATCGGCAGCTATGGTAATATAACCTGCTTCTGCCAATTTTTGCGCATAAAGTCCGGCAGTTTGTTCTTTCACTCCCCCGTTAGGATGGGCTACAACTACAGCCGGATATTTTTTTGATGAATTGTAATGGGCCGGAGTATAAACATTAGCCGCTATTTCAATTCCATGTAATTTATAGGTAACCGGATGTATATTTACTTTTCCCGGTTCATTTTTTTGGATCGCACCTTCATAAACTAAGGTAAACTGATTTTGTTGATCGTTTTTATGAGACGATTGTGCTTGTATTGCATCAGCCCCTACTAATGATGTTGCAATAGCTAATATTGAGGTTAATTTATTCATGATTAAAATGTTATGTATTTTTTTCTTGCTGTTCAACTATTTCATTTACAATTTTTCGCACAGAGGAAGCTTCTTTTCTTTTTAAAGTTGTTTTTATTATAGATGTAAATTGTTGAAGTTGTCGGGGAGACCATCCTACATTAAGACAGATATTTAAATGGGAACGAAGCATAGGTTCTGCTTTTCCTATTGCACTAATAGCTGAAATGGTTACTAATTCCCTTTCAGCATAAGTAATAATATCTCTTTCAAAAATATCGGCAAATAAATGTTCTTTCAAAAAGGTATCAATTATCGGAGCAAATGCTGAATAACCACTAAGTTTTTCAGGTTGTTGGGTTTTAGTCAATTCTTCCAGTATCTTTTTTCCTCTTTCATATTTGTTTTCGTTCCTTTTAAGGGGAGAAATATCTTTTCCATCTATATCTTTTATGCCTTGATTTTTACGATCCTCAATCACTTCCATAAAGGTTTGTAATCCCCGAATACTGCGCGGAAATCCACAATAAGCATATAAATGTACCAAGATCTCTTTGATTTCATTTACTGTCAAACCGGAGTTAAGCCCATTATTTAACGCTTTTTTAAGTTGAGATAAGTCTCCTTTAGCTGTATAGCTCGATATAATTATTATACTCTGCTGCCTGGAATTCAAAAGAGGATCCTGTATTTTATTGTTATATTGTGATTTAAGATGGCTAACCATACCAATGACAATAAATAAAAACAGTATGGTTTTATGATATATTATTTTCATCATTTAAATACATGCAGTTGTTAACATGGATCTTTTAAAATTTAATTATTTCATCTCTACCCATACTATAATTGCAATGATTATACCTTTATAAATTTTTAAATCGTTGATAAAGACACCGATGGTATTCTTTAAACTGTTTTTAAATTATTTTAATAATAATCATGTTTATTAACATTGATAGAGCTAATGTAAATTTCTGATTTTAAACCACGTTAATTTGTATATCTATTACCTTTATTTCTACCAATATAACTGATTTTTAAATGGATTGATTTTCAAAAGAGAGGAGGTAATTACTTATAATAGATGTAGAAATAAGAGTTATTAAAAAATAAAAGCACCGAATTATTTTTTTGGTGCTTGTTTAAATTTATTTCCTTTATTGTGGAGCTGATGGGGCTCGAACCCACGACCTTTAGACTGCCAGTCTAACACTCTAGCCAGCTGAGCTACAGCCCCGAATTTTCGATCACAAAGATAACTTATTTTTCTTTTTTGCCAAACTTGCTAAGGTTGTTTTTCTATATATTTCTAAGGTTGCATCTCGAACTTCTATAAATACATCGCGTATAGTACAAGTATCTTCTGTTGTACAAGTATCACACGGCTGATGATACATAATCGACACACAAGGCAATAAAGCTATCGGCCCATCCATTAATCGAATCACTTCTATCAAGGTTACTTTTTCGGGGTCTTTATTCAATCGATACCCTCCTTTTGCTCCTCTTCTACTGGTTAAAAATTGTGCATTCTTAAGGTCTCTTAAAATATTCTCCAAAAACTTTTTGGGAATATTTTCATCATTAGAGATTTCTGTCGACAATATACTTTTATCCTTATCTTGTCTTGCTATATAAATCAAAGCTTTTAAAGCGTATTTACACCGGTTGGAAATCATAAATCTAAAGATACTTATTTTCCTTCAATTAGTAAAACTATTTCCCCTTTCAAAGGCTTTTCTTTGCATATTTTTACTATTTCGCCTACCCTGCCACGCAACGTTTCTTCATACATTTTGGTAAGTTCCCTGCTTATGCTAACTCTTCGATCTTCTCCGAAGATTTCAGAGATTTGTTCCAAAGTAGTATTTATTTTATGGGGGCTTTCATATAAAATAATAGTTCTGCTCTCTTGAGATAGCTCTTTAAGTTTTGTTTGCCTTCCTTTTTTGGCCGGTAAAAAGCCTACAAAAATAAATTCATGAGAAGGAAGACCTGAGATAGCCAGGGCAGGAACAAAAGCCGTTGCTCCCGGAAGGCATTCTACCGATATATTTTTTTCGATGCACGATTTTACAAGCATATATCCGGGATCCGAGATTCCCGGCGTTCCGGCATCGGTGATTAAAGCAATGACACGTCCTTCAGAAATTTGCTGAGTATACCCCGCTGTTTTTTGATGTTCATTAAACATATGATATGATTGCATAGGCGTTTGGATATCGTAATGCTTTAAAAGCTTACCGGAAGTACGAGTATCTTCAGCCAAAATTAAGTCTACTTCCTTTAAAAGCCGTAAAGCCCGCAGGGTTATATCTTCCAGATTTCCAATAGGAGTTGGAATTAAATATAGCTTTCCACTCATATACTTTTATACTTTATAAACTTTTAAGAATCAAACCTGTGAACTATTAAACCGGATAGACGTTCCACATATTCTTCTTTGTTTTTCCAATTGTATTTTACGAACATTTCTTCCATCCATCTTTTTGCTTCTTCTATGGTTTGGGTTTGGTTTAACTGAGCAAATTCAGCATCCATATCTGATTTGCTGCCATTAAACAATTGACTGATAAATGCTATGGAATCATTAAAATCTAAATTAATTGGTCGCACAATTCTATTCTTTTCTTGAGGTTTTATTTCTGCAATTTGGATATTCAGAGAATCCATTTTTTTTAAATTTTCTTCCTCTGATTTTCTCATCTCTTCAGTTGTATCAACTGCTTCTACAAAAGGATCCTCAACTTTTTGTTCTTCTGTGATTACATTGTTTTCAACCTTATCATTTTTTGTTGAGTTTATAGGATCAGACACTTCACATACTTCCTCTTTGTCCGTTTCATAAAAATCTCTAACCTCTACTTTTTTTTCCTGAACTTTTCCATTACTTTCTAAATTTTCAAGAATCTGCTGATATTTAGAAGTAGATAATTGTTTTAAAAAAATAAATTTTTCGTATAAATTTTGAATTTTCTGCTGATGCGACAAAAGACCTGAAAAGCTTTGCACACGGCTAATTTCTCCGGCAATGGATTTTATTTCCTCTAGAACTTCCTTTTGAAATATTTCTTTAGCATTCATAATTTGCTTTTTAATATGTTCGTTAATTTCTACTTTTGTAAAAATTTTTATTAAAGACCCGAAATTTACAAATGTTTCTTGAAAATACAACAAATAGCACTCAACAAACTGGCTGGATTGAAGTAATTTGCGGTTCCATGTTCTCCGGTAAAACAGAAGAACTTATACGCAGACTTAAACGTGCAGAATTTGCAAAACAAAAGGTTGAAATTTTCAAACCTGCCATGGATGTAAGATATGATGAAACATTGGTGGTTTCCCATGATCAAACTTCTTATCCCAGCACTCCTATTGATAATCCTTTAGAAATTCCTCTTTTGGCAGCCGATTGCGATGTTGTAGGAATCGATGAAGCGCAGTTTTTTAGCGATACTATAGTGGAAGTTTGCAATCTACTTGCCAATCAAGGCAAAAGAGTTATAGTTGCAGGTTTGGATATGGATTTTAAAGGCAGACCTTTTGGACCGATGCCCTTTTTAATGGCTACCGCCGAATACGTAACAAAAGTACATGCTGTTTGCGTAAAAACCGGAAATTTAGCTAATTATTCCCATAGAATTTCATCCGGTGAGAACTTGGTGGAATTAGGAGAAAAGGACAAATATGAACCTCTAAGCAGGCAAGCTTTTTGGGAGATAATGAATAAGGAAAAAGTACAGAAAAAGGATGAAATTTAACTAGAGATTCTACGATGAAATATTCCGCATCTCAACTGGCCCGAATTATCGATGCCCAACTCATCGGCAATCCTGATAGAATAATTAAACATGTTTTCTATGACAGCCGAAATATAGTATCTCCTGCCGATGGTACTTTTATTGCATTTAAAGGAGTTCGTGACGGACATACTTATATGGAAGATGCCTATAATAAATCGGTTCGAATTTTTATAACGTCACATATTCCCTCAATGCATCACGATGCTACATATTTGATAGTAGATGATACGGTTTCTGCATTGCAAAAATGGGCTCGTCATCACGCAACTTCTTTTCCTAATCTTCTAACCATAGGCATTACCGGAAGTAATGGTAAAACCATACTAAAAGAATGGCTTGACCATTGTTTATGGGATGAATTTTCAATAATAAAAAGTCCTAAGAGTTTTAATTCTCAAATTGGACTTCCCTTATCTCTATTACAAATTACTTCTAAACACAATTTAGGAATTTTTGAAGTCGGAATTTCCAAACCCGGTGAAATGGATAAACAGGAAGATGTTTTGCACCCTTCGATTGGAGTTCTCACAAATGTACTGGCGGCTCATTCCGAATATTTTAAAGATCGGGAAGAGCAAATTGTAGAAAAAATTAAACTTTTTAAACACTCACGGGTGATTATTTATCCAAGTGATCCGTTTATTTCAAAAATAATTCAAAAAACGTATTCCAATAAAAAATTAATTTCTTTCGGAAAGGAAAATTCAGACATCCAATTAATAGATTTTTCTCTTACCGGTAATACAACAGAATTGAACGTCTCCATTTGGGGGGAAAAGAGAAAATATACTATCCCATTTACTGATAATGCCTCTATTCAAAATGTATTATGTTTAGTAGCCGTACTTTCTGAATTGGGCTGTAAATACGATTTTATACAAGAAAAAATTTTTCATTTGCAACCGGTATCGATGCGTTTAGAACAAGTATCGGGAATTAACAATTGTACTATCATAAACGACACCTTCAACTCGGATTATCAATCTTTGGAAATAGCCTTACAGTATCTTTTTCAGCAAAATAAACCTAAAAAAGTATTGGTACTATCAGATATTTTCCAATCTCGTCTTCCTGAAGCTGCATTGTATAAAAAAATTGCTGACTTAGTTAATTCTTTTCCTTTACATCATGTCCTTTTAGTAGGAGAAAAAATGCACCAATATCAAAGCTTATTTAATGCTATGTTAAAAAGCTTTTTGTCCACGGCAGAAGTTATTAAGTTTTTAGAAAGTCGATCTATAAAAGATGCTGCCCTATTAATTAAAGGGGCCCGTGCATTTGAATTGGAAAAAGTTGCTCAATTACTGCAAGTTCAATCTCATGATACCATACTGGAAGTTAATCTGAATTCACTTTTGAATAATGTAAATTATTTCAAAAGTAAATTAAAACCGAAAACTAAAATTATTGCCATGGTTAAGGCTTTTTCTTACGGTTTGGGAAATTTTGAAATTGCAGAAGTTTTACAATATTATCATATAGATTATCTGGCAGTAGCTTATGCGGATGAAGGTATTAATTTAAGAGACCGGGGGATTTATTTACCTATTATGGTTATGAATCCTGAAATCAGCAGTTATAATCGTGTCATTGAATATAACTTGGAGCCGGAAATATACAGTTTTAGGGAACTTGATTTATTTACACAAAAATTAAAAGAAAAAAGCGTATCGGATTATCCTATACATATTAAAATAGATACCGGAATGCATCGCTTAGGCTTCCAACCCGATGAAGCTCAAAAATTAGGTGACTTATTAAAAGATAATATTTATGTAAAGGTAAAATCGGTTTTCAGTCATTTTGCAGTGTCCGATGTGTTAGAGCAAGAAGAATTTACCAGATTACAAGCGACGAGACTGAAATATTCATTTGATCTATTAGTTAAAATATTAGGTTATCGACCTCTTCTTCATATAGCAAATTCAAACGGTATTCTTAATTATCCCGAATATCAATTTGACGCCGTTCGTTTAGGTATTGGTATGTATGGATATATTGATAACGAAAAGGCTTTAAAAATGCTGGAAAATGTAATTACTTTAAAAACTGTTATCTCTAATATTCACAATCTTAAACCCGGAGAAACAGTCGGATATGGCCGACATTATGTTGTTGAAAAAAATTCTTCTATTGCAACTTTACCTATTGGCTATGCAGATGGTATTCGTAGAATCATAGGAAATGGTAAAGGATATGTAACGATACATGGAATGAAAGCTCCTATCATTGGAAATATTTGTATGGATATGATGATGATTGATGTAACGGGGATTGCTTGCAAAGAAGGAGATCCAGTCATTATAATTGGTGAAAATCCTAGTTTGAAAGAATATGCTGACTGGTATCAAACAATTCCTTATGAAGTCTTAACCTCTATTTCGCCCAGAGTAAAGCGCATCTATTACAGGGATTAATATATTCTTTCCTAATATATTTGTGGATCATCTATATTCTTATATAATTTTGAATTAATAAGCCTATAATTACTATTGGCAACAATAATATTTATTTATAAAAAATTTATAATATCTACAGGTTTAAAAAAACGGTTAAAGTAAAAAAAGTTACTTTATGAAGTTTACAAATAAATTTTACTTAACCGTATAAAATCTCAAACGTATTAAATATTGTAATTTAATTATGCAACCGTATACTTGCTCGTATTAAAGCAATAGCATTTATATGCTCCATTAACATATCTTTAGGCTGATGATGTTGATTCTGTGAAACCAGCTTTATATAATTGTCTCCTAATTCGGATTTTTGGACAAACTTAACGGTAATATATTCACTCCAGTCATCAATTTTTATAGATAGTAAATACATTTCTCCCCAAAAAATTTTATCTAAAGTTATTTCTTTATATAATACTATATCACCACTTTTCAGTAATGGATACATGGAATCTCCTTTCACATATACTCCTCCATCGCAATTAGCTATACCCGGTATACGAATTCGATCCAGAACCGCTTCACTGGAAGTCCCCTTAAAAAGCTCAACCAAACCGGCTGTAGCTTCTAAATCATATAATGGGACATCTTGTATTTCTCTAACAGGATCCGCCGTTTTACGGTGCACATTTATCGGAACAGTAATAATTTCTTTTCCTCTCGGAAATACTGATCCTCTTTTTAACATAGATTCTCTTCCGGTAAGAAGCCAATTTACATTTATTTCATCAAACTTATTGGCAATATCTTCTAATATGTCATAAGAAGGTTTAGTTCCTTCCCTTTTTAATCGGTTTAATTTTTCCGAAGAACTATATCCCAACCCATTAATTGCAAAATCATGAACACTTCTAAATCCTTTATATTTAATGATCTCAGCTATTCTTTCAAAGAAATTTGTGTTATTTTTCATATTTTATTTATTTTTTGCAAATATGTTTGTATGTTTGCTTTGTATTATAACGTAAATATACATTAATTTTTTAAAAACCCATATAATTACCAGAAAATTAATTTATTAGATATCGAAACTTTTATTTCGATTTACAAACAAACAAGAAAGATGTTAACTAAACAGGAACTAATAAATGATTATATGAATATTAAGAACAAAATACCATTTTTAAGATTGATTCCACGAATTATAACGGTTTAGTTAAATATAGTTCGCGAATTTAGAATGATCCAATTATTAATATTCAATTATAACCCGATTTATCCTGATCTTAATTAGCAATTAAAAAGAATTAATTTACCAATTAATACACCATACCATGAGAAAAAGAAAATTAAACATCCATGATTTAAGAACCTGTTTAAGCTATGATTCTGAAGTTCGAAAATTTCTTAGTTTAAAGGAAAGATGTATCATCCATCATAATCAAATTAAAATTTTAGAGTGGTCCTACCCTTTAGAAATACCCGTCGACCTCATTGATAAAATTGAAGATAAATTAGATGAAATACGTCGAAAAAGATGGAAACGACCTGAGTTTCATTTTGAAAGAGAAAGCAACCATATTACGAGAATACAAATAAAATGAAAGAAAATATTCTTTTTTTATGATTTATCTATTGATATGTTACCGATTTCATTTTGTAAGAATTTCCTTTTTTTATTCTTTTTTATTGAAAGCTTCTTTATTATTAGCTTTTCTTATCCCTTAATTTTCAAGAAGTAATAAGCTAATAATTTTTGTTATCGAAACTAGACACTTTAAAAATTAATATTTTATATGATATAATTAAAGTGTATTTCATATTAAAACCTTAAATAACAACCTTTAAAAAGCCCATATGATATCTTATTGTAAAGAAATTAACGAAACACTATTTGATTTTTTTATCCAAAACAAAGGTTTGATCTTTGTTACTGTGATTAGTATGATCGCTCGTTCCTTATATAAAGGAACTTCTGTATGCAGACTTCTTATTAAAACACCCATTTCCATAATAATAGGAATTTCCATGGGGATACTGATGCAAGAATTTACCGATGTATCCCACAATACTATATACGTATTATGTATGCTTACCGGTGCATATACGGGAGAAATTTTAGATGGCATTGAACAACTTTTAAAGTGGATTCCATCGGCTTTAAAGAAAATTATAAGTAAAAAACTGGATATTGACGATAAAGACCCTTAATTTAAAGAAAATCAACATCAATTGAATTCATTGAATTTATTAAAACATACTTTTTTAAATAAGAAGTATTTTAAAATGAGAGATTTTCTGTGAAATATTCCATTTAATAGGAAACCTTTGCATTAGTAAGTCTTTGAAAAATATTTATTTAAATAATGTTAATCAATTTTGAAATCAATAAAATTTATAACCTATTTTTTACAGCAGTTATAAAGGTAGTATATTTGTTTTTGAATAAGTTTAAGATAATATACGATAAAAATGCTTTCAATAAAAAATTTGCACGCAAGAATAGGAGAAAAAGAAATACTTAAAGGAATAAATCTTGAAATTAATAAAGGAGAAGTACATGCGATTATGGGTCCTAATGGAGGGGGAAAAAGTACGCTTTCCAATGTAATTACCGGAAGAGAAGATTATGAAGTTACCAAAGGTTCTATTCTTTTAGATGGAAAAAATTTGTTAGACCTTGCTCCTGAAGAAAGAGCCAATGCCGGTATATTTATGTCTTTTCAATATCCCGTGGAAATTCCGGGTGTTAGCGTTTCCAACTTTTTAAAGGCAGCCATAAATGCTAATCGCAAAGCTCGAGGACAGGAAGATATTTCGGCACAGGAATTTTTACAAAAAGTTAAAGAAAAATCTGAAATGCTTGAAATTAGAAAAGATTTTCTTTCCCGATCTCTTAATGAAGGATTTTCAGGAGGTGAAAAGAAAAGAAATGAAATTTTCCAAATGGCTATGTTAGAACCTAAATTATCCATTTTGGATGAAACGGATTCAGGGCTTGATATTGATGCATTACGTATTGTTTCTAACGGGGTTAATAAATTAAAAAATAAAGATAATGCCGTTTTAGTTATTACTCATTACCAACGCTTATTGGATTATATCGTTCCTGACTTCGTACATGTTTTAATGAACGGAAAAATTATAAAATCGGGAACTAAAGAATTAGCATTGGAATTAGAAGAAAAAGGTTACGATTGGTTATAATTTTCAAATACGCCAATCAGTCATCCTCTTAACTAAAATTAGTAAAATGAATATTCCACAACATACAGAATTAGTAAAAATTATAAAACAAGCTCAACAAACATTAGAAAATAGCAGTCTTCCAACCTCAAAAAATGAAGATTGGAAATTTTCAAAAATAGCAGATTTTAATCCGGAAACCTATGAAGCTGCAAAAAATAATCCTGTTTCTAAAGAGATTATAGAGAGTATTTTAGGTAATGAATCGAATTCTTTTAAAATAGTTTTGATTGATGGAATCATTTCACCAATGTATTCCAATTACCCACAGGATTCATGGAAAGTGCTTCCTTTTTCTGAAGCTTTAAAAAATGAAACATATCAAACAATTATTCTCTCTAAGCTAAATTCCATTTCTAATAATGAGAATTATTTTAACGTATTAAATACGGCATCATATCAAGAAGGAACTTTTATTTATGTACCTAAACAAACAATAGAGAATCAGTTAATTGAATTAATCTATATAAGCTCAAAACAAGAATATAAGGCCATTAGCAACCTTCGTAATTTATTTGTCATTGAAGATCAGTCTCAAATTCAAATTTCTGAAAGAATTCATACGCTTTCTGAATTGGACATCTTTCATAATATAGTTACAGAAATTTTTGTTGGAAAAAATACGAATTTCAGCCTTTATAAAATTCAGGATGATAAACATTCCTCTTGTTTAATAGACTCTACCTATATTGAACAAGAAAAAGACAGCAACGCTTTTGTGCATACTTTTTCTTTTGGCGGCAAAACGGTTCGTAATGAATTATCTTTTGATCACAAAGGAGAAAATATCAATTCAACGTTAAAAGGTGTTACTCTTATAGGAGAAGGACAAGAAGTGGGAAATCATACACTAGTCAAACATAACCAACCTAATTGTGAAAGCCATGAACTTTATAGAGGTATATATCAAGATTCTGCACATGGCGTATTTAACGGAAAAATCAAAGTAAATAAAATAGCTCAGAAAACGAATGCTTTCCAGCAAAATAATAATATTTTGTTGTCTGAAAACTCAAGCATCGATACGAAACCTCAGTTAGAAATTTTTGCAGACGATGTGAAATGTTCCCATGGATGTACCGTAGGGCAACTCGATGATGATGCCTTGTTTTATATGAAACAAAGGGGAATTCATGAGAAAGAAGCTAAAGCTTTACTTATGTTCGCATTCTGTGCGGATGTAATGGAATCTGTTTCCATTCCTTATTTGAAAAATAAAATAAACAAGATTATTGCTCAAAAATTAGATGTAAATTCTGATTTTGAAATATAAAAAATATATATAATTTTTTTCAAAGGTTAGGATTAATTCCTAACCTTTCGTATTTAAATAAGTTAAATTCAACGTTTAAACATCAATCTTTTTTAATAACTTAGCTACATCGCTAATAAATTTTAAATGAAAATACTTCTTTCTCCGGCAAAAATTATGAGTTTGGAAACCAATTCAAGCTGGAATCAACACACTCAACCCGAATTCATTGATTATAGTAAAAAATTACAACTTGTTTTAAAGGAATATTCTCCATCTGAATTAGAAAATTTATTGAATATTTCATCAAAATTGTCCGAAGAAAATTGGGAAAGAATTCATAAATGGACTCCCAATCCTGTAAAAAAGGAGTGCGTACAGGCTATTTTTGCATTTAAAGGAGAAGTTTACAGAGGGCTAGATGCCGAATCCTTATCTAAATCCGCCTTAGATTATTTACAAAAAAATTTATTAATTCTTTCAGGCCTTTACGGTTTGCTTCATCCTTCAGATGATATTATGTTATATCGATTAGAAATGGGTAAAAAACTTAAAACCGAACGAGCCAACGATTTATATGGGTTTTGGAAAGATATATTGACTACTTATTTGAATAATTTACTTGAAAATGATGAACCTATACTAAACCTTGCGAGTAAAGAATATTTTAAAGTAATTGACTTAAAAAAGTTGAAAGGTCAAGTTATGGATATTGAATTTAAAGATTATAAAAATGGATCTTTAAAAAGCATTATGATGTATTTTAAAAATGCCCGTGGAAAGATGACTCGTTGGTGCGCTGAAAACTCTATAACCCATTGGGAGGATATCAAGACGTATAATGAGGACGGATATGAATATTCAGATCAATTATCTACAGAAAAAAGTTTAGTATTTGTTAGGTAATTAAAGTAAATTTTTTTAAGATAAAAGCTTACGTGCTCTCATCAAGCTTACTTTTACATTAGCTAAAGATAAACCGGTTTCTTCAACTATATCTTTAAGCTTTTTTCCCTCTACATATCGAGAATAAATTAATTTTCGATAATTTTCAGGAAGATTATTTAATCTTTTTTCAAATGCTTCTAAATTTTGTTTATCAATAAACAACTGCTCAGGCGATGGTTCCCAATCTCTTGGTTGTTGATAGTCATCATCTAAAAATTTATTTTTATCCTTATTTTTTTTTCTTAAAAAATCTATGGCTGAATTATGTGCAATGGAAGTAACCCAAGTTCTAAAATCAAAATCAGAATTGTATAAATTTAACTTGTTTAGAACTTTTGTAAAGGTTTCAACAGTGAGCTCTTCTGAATAATTTTCATCTTTCACTAAAGAAAAAATATAGGATTTAATATCACTCCAAAATAAATTTACTATTTTACTTTGAGCCTGTTGCCTGGAATTTTTTGCTTCTTCGATTAGCTGTAATAGATCTAATTTATTTTTCAATTTGAAATTATTCTCTTTTTTAGTTGACAATCTACAATAATAATACCTAATTAAAAAAATAAAAATTTAATAGTTACACTTATTATATGGACACTTACCAACCTTTATTTCATTTGTATATAACAATTTCATGGCATTATTTTTGAAATTATCTTATCCTAATAATTACATAAAATTTATATGAAATCTTTTATAAAAAATTGGTGGATTATGCTCCTTTTAGGCATATTGTTCATTTTAGCAGGTATTATAGTAATGGTGTCTCCTACTCCATCACTAATTTTCTTAACAACATTTTTTTCTGTCTCTTTTCTGGTTTTTGGTATTTTCGAAATTGTTTTTTCATTAAGTAATACTCATACCAGCAATTGGGGATGGTATTTGGCCGGTGGTATTTTAGACTTATTGGTAGGGATTATATTAATATCCTCCAATATATTTACTCAAATGGGAATCTTATCTTTCTTTATTGGCTTCTGGCTGTTATTTAAAGGAGTTAGTTTAATTGGCCACTCGTTTGATATTAAGAATATGGGGTTAAGTAATTGGGGATGGCTATTAACTTTAGGCATACTGGAAGTTATCCTTTCTTTTGTCATAGTGGTATTCCCTCCAATCGGATTAGCCGCTTTGCTAATATGGGTTAGCATATCTATGTTGTTTTTAGGCATTTACTACATCAGTTTATCTTTTAGTGTTAAAAAAATAAAAAATAATATAGTTTAATTTTAAATTATCTATACTTCATTATAGACCTTTGATATTTTTATTTTATCAAAGGTTTTTTCATTTATACATAACATTTTTAAACGTATTTCAAACTTATAGCATTGTATTACAAATACTTATTTATAAAAATAAATACCCCACTTAAACAATATATATAAGTCATCTGACACCTTGACGCGTTTACTTTCTTTTTGTCATAAAACTTTTATTTGGCATATTTTTAGAAAAAAGAAAAGGGTATTACCAATTAGTTTAAAAAAATAATATAAAAATTAAAAATAATAGATATGTCAGAACTATCAATTAAACCATTGGCTGACCGTGTAGTAGTAGAGCCGGCAGCTGCTGAAACAAAAACAGCTTCAGGAATCATTATCCCTGATAGTGCTAAAGAAAAACCACAAGAAGGGGTTATAGTTGCAGTAGGAGCCGGAAAAAAAGACGAACCGTTAACTGTTAAAGTTGGTGATAAAGTTTTATATGGAAAATATTCCGGAACTGAACTAAAACTTAATGGAAAGGATTATCTTATAATGAGAGAGTCTGATATTTTAGCAATTGTTTAATTAAACCAAATACTCAAATCTTAAAAAAATTAAAATGGCAAAAGATATAAAATTTAATATTGAATCTAGAGATGCCCTTAAAAAAGGGGTAGATGCTTTAGCTGATGCTGTTAAAGTTACTTTAGGACCTAAAGGAAGAAATGTAGTTATACAAAAATCTTTCGGAGCTCCTCATGTAACTAAAGACGGTGTTACTGTTGCAAAAGAAATTGAATTAGAAGAGCCTATTGAAAATTTAGGAGCTCAAATGGTTAAAGAAGTTGCTTCTAAAACCAATGATGTTGCCGGTGATGGAACAACTACAGCAACTGTATTGGCACAAGCTATTGTAAGAGAAGGATTAAAAAATGTAGCTGCGGGTGCAAATCCAATGGATTTAAAAAGAGGGATCGATAAAGCTGTAGCTGCTGTTGTTGAAGAATTAAAAAAACAATCTCAAGAAGTTGGTTCTGATTCAGAAAAGATCAAACAAGTTGCATCAATTTCTGCAAATAACGATGATACTATCGGTTCACTTATTGCTGAAGCTTTCGGTAAAGTAGGAAAAGAAGGTGTTATCACTGTGGAAGAAGCAAAAGGTACTGATACTTACGTAGACGTAGTAGAAGGTATGCAATTTGACAGAGGATACCAATCTCCTTACTTTGTGACTAATACAGATAAAATGATCACTGAGCTGGAAAATCCATATATTTTATTATGCGATAAAAAAATATCCAGCATGAAAGATTTACTTCCAGTGTTAGAACCAGTTGCACAACATGGTAAATCTTTACTTATTATTTCTGAAGAAGTAGATGGTGAAGCATTGGCTACTTTAGTAGTAAATAAGTTAAGAGGGTCTTTAAAAATTGCTGCTGTTAAAGCTCCGGGATTTGGAGACAGAAGAAAAGCAATGTTGGAAGATATCGCTATTTTAACAGGTGGAACTGTTATTTCTGAAGAAGCCGGATTAACTCTTGAAGGAGCTACATTAGAAATGTTAGGTACTGCTGAAAAAGTATCTATCGATAAAGATAACACGACTATTGTTAATGGTGCAGGAAGTGATGAAAACATCAAACAAAGAGTAGCTCAAATTAAAGCTCAAATTGAAAATACTACTTCTGATTACGATAAAGAAAAACTTCAAGAGAGACTTGCTAAATTAGCGGGAGGAGTTGCTGTTTTATATGTAGGTGCTGCTTCAGAAGTTGAAATGAAAGAGAAAAAAGACCGAGTAGATGATGCATTACATGCAACTCGTGCTGCTGTTGAGGAAGGTTTTGTTGCCGGAGGTGGTGTCGCTTTAGTTCGCGCAATTAACGGAATTGAATCTCTTAAAGGTATTAATCAAGATGAAGAAACCGGTATCAAAATCGTTAGAAGAGCTATTGAAGAACCACTTCGTCAAATTGTTGCTAATGCCGGTGGTGAAGGTTCTGTTGTAGTTAATAAAGTTAAAGAAGGAAAAGATGATTTCGGTTACAATGCCAAATCTGAACAATACGAAAATATGTTCAGTGCTGGAATTATTGACCCTACTAAAGTAACTCGTGTTGCATTAGAAAATGCGGCTTCTGTTGCCGGAATGTTATTAACTACTGAATGTGTAATTACTGATATTAAAAAAGATGAACCTGCAATGCCTCCAATGGGTGGAGGAATGCCGGGAATGATGTAATAATCACATTTTTTCTTTATAAAAATAAAAAAATCCCGGAATTCCGGGATTTTTTTATTTTATTTTAAATTATTCAATTAATTTTTAGAATATTCTTTTCTTTATATTTATACCGTTATTTATTGAATTTATTTTCCCCCATACATTACAACTAGTTAACTTCTTATTTAAAAAACCGCCTACAACAGGTTAACTTACTAATTAGGTGATTAATAGCAATTACATCCAAACCTAAAAAACTAATGATACGTATGCAATATCCCAAAATTTGTATATAAATTAAGTTAATGTTTTAATCTCTGAAAAAATTAATGCCAACTTTTTCATTATCAGCATGAATATTTTGTTTTTATATCCATTGGATTTAAATAGTTTTTAAAATTAGAAACTTTCAAAGGTTTATAAAAATATTAGTTAAATTTTAATTACAAAATTAATATAATGTGTAAATTTGTAATGTTTTTTGAAGAATATATAAAATATGAAGCATCCTTTATTTTATGCAAAAATTTTACTCTTTGGAGAATATGGAATTATTGAAAATTCAAGAGGGTTAACCCTACCCTACAATGCCTATAAAGGAACTTTACAGTTTTCTTCAAAACTTAATAAAATTGAATCAAAATCAAATAAATCATTGCATAAATTTGCAGATTATTTGAAAACTTTATCATTACCTGAAAAATTTTCGATTAATATTTCTCAGCTTGAAAAAGATATTGAAAAAGGAATGTTCTTTGATTCTAATATTCCTCAAGGATATGGGGTTGGTAGCTCCGGTGCTCTGGTAGCTGCTATCTTCGATAAATATTCTGTAAATAAAATTTCATCTGATAAGATTCTAAAAACTGATTTAAAAGATTTAAAAAACGTTTTAGGACAAATGGAATCTTTTTTTCACGGAAAAAGTTCAGGTATTGACCCTCTTATCTGTTATATGAATATCCCGTTATTAATTCAGCCTAATGCAGATGTTGACAAAATAGGATTAACTGAGAGTAAAGATGGAAAAGGAGCTGTTTTTTTAATTAATTCCGGTATGCCCGGTGAAACAGAACCTATGGTTCAGATTTTTTTCGAAAAACTTAAAAATGAAGGTTTTAGAAAAACTTTAAAAGAAGAATTTATAAAATATAATAACAATTGTATAGATTCTTTCCTCAATAGGGACATGGGATCCTTTTTTCAAAACTTGAAACATCTTTCTCTGTGGGCCTTAGATCATTTTACCCCCATGATCCCTCGAAAATTTTTAAAAATTTGGAAAAAGGGTATTGATACTAATACCTATTATTTGAAACTTTGCGGATCGGGAGGAGGCGGATATATATTAGGTTTTACCCAGGATTATGAAGCTACTGAAAAAATGTTAAAAAATTATAAAAAAGAAATCGTATATCGTTTTTAATTATAAATCCCATAATTTTTTTTGTATTTTTACCTGATTAATATCCTTAATGGATGTACTCTTCAGGAAAAAAAATATTTTTAATTAACCTTTCTTTTTTGGTTAGAGTTAGAATTTTTAATGTAATTATGCTAATTCTAGCCATGTATATTTCTGCTATCTATTTATTTGGTGATGAAAAAAATATTGTCGAAAATTTAAAAAATATAAAGCTTCATGGTATTATCTTATCCTCCTCACTAAGTGCCATGGCTGGTTATATTATAAATTTTTTTTACGATCAGGAAAAAGATATGATATATAGACCGATAACTTCTATATTGCAACGATTTATCAGTAATGGAATAGCTTTACGATTTTACATTTTTTTCAATTTCGTATCTTTAACTATTGCCATAGTGTTATCTTATCGTATTTTTATTTTTTTTCTAATTTATCAATTTATCATTTGGTTTTACAGCCATAAACTTAGTCGAATAGTTTTTATCAATAATTTGACTAATTCTGCAATCATGCTTTTTCCTTTTTTAGCGCTGTTTTTATTTTATGAAAATTTTTCTTCTTACATTTTATATCTTTCTGGATTTTTATTCTTTATCATATTCATAAAAGATATTTGTAAAGATCTTCTCTCCTATAAATATGATCATCTATTTAACTACCATACTTTGCCTAATACTTTAGGTATTATACCTACCAAAATTATATTAAATATATTATTTTGTTTATTATTAGGTATTTCCTTTCAATTAAGTTGCGAACCTCATCTTTATGAAATACGACTTTATTATTTACTAACCATACTATTATGCGTTTGTTCGATTGTGGTTATCTGGTTAAGTAAACCTCAATATATTCAGATATTAATATTTATGATCAAATTTTGGATTTTTTTAGGCACTATTTCTCTAGTATTTATTGATGGGAATCCCTTAACTTTGCACTTTTAATGAAGTTTGTTTAAAAATAGCTTTCTACCCATTTATATTCACATATATCATAAAGGTATATTAACATAGATTTGTAACAGATGAAAAATAATAAATCATACGACAGAAGAGGCTCTGGAAGAAATGAAAAGTCTCATAAAAAAGAATATTTCAAAGCCAATGATAAAAAGGAAAATAAACCCGGTAAAAAAAATAAATTCGAGGATAAAAAACGATTTGCATCAACTGCTCCATTTAGAAAAAGATTACCTAAAACTCCTAAAGAAAATGACGGAACAAGACTTAATAAATATATAGCAAATTCAGGAGTTTGCAGCAGAAGAGAAGCGGATATATTTATTCAAAATGGAGTTGTTGAAGTTAACGGAAAAATTATTACAGAATTTGGGTATAAAGTACAACCGGGCGATGAAGTATTTTTTGACGGGAGATATATTCGTCCTGAGAAAAATGTATACGTACTTTTGAATAAACCCAAAGGTTATATTTCAACCACTAAGGATGAAAAGGCCAGAAAGACCGTATTAGATCTAGTTGCCAACGCTTCTCCTTATCGTTTGTATCCTGTTGGCCGATTGGATAGGCAAACCACCGGTGTACTTCTTTTAACCAATGATGGAGATCTTACTAAAAAATTAACCCATCCTTCCCATGAAGTTAAAAAGATTTATCATGTCACATTAAATAAAAAAGTTTCGGTTGAAGATTTTGGAAAATTGTTGGATGGTTTACGATTTGAAGAGGGTATAGCTAAGGTTGACAAGATATCCTATATTGAAGGAGCTCCAAAAAACGAAGTAGGGGTTGAAATCCATATCGGGTGGAACCGTATAATTCGAAGAATGTTTGAAAGGTTAGGATATGAGGTAGAAAAGCTCGATCGGGTTATGTTTGCCGGACTAACTAAAAAAGCATTAAAACGAGGTTACTGGAGAATTCTCACAGACCTCGAAGTTAATACTTTAAAAATGCTTTAATTATTATAATATTAAACTTTCCTATTGGAAAGTTTTTTTCTTTATAGCTATCTTATTAACAATATTGTCAACTAATTTTTGCCAAATATACGCCAAAATAATTGTTACAATAAATGCGCAAATATCTTGAATATTTGAAGGCAAAAACAGATAAAATAAGAATAAGATTTTTTCGTGGAAAATAAATAAGGTAAGACTGTGAATTCCAAAAAAAGTGAGAATAGGAAATTTATACGACTTAAATAAAGAAAAGAAATAACATAAGAACATACACAATGGGAATGTTATAAGAATAAAAGGAGCCACATAAATTCCATATTGTTCAAAATAGGGAGTATAATAATAAAAATAATAAAGAAAGCTTACTCCTGCTATTAGACTTAATGCACATAAAACTATTGTAAATTTGTTTAATTCATATTCCTTATTTCTAATTAAGAAATCGGCTAACCAAAATCCTATTACATAATGAGGAATTCTAAAAGTTAAATTATAAAGATAATCATAATTCCCATTAGTAGAATAGCTAAAAACATATGCTGCTATAATAGCAAATATAGTAGTAACATTCTTGTTAATTTTAAAAAATTTATAATATAATGGCGTTACCAAATATAAAAATATAAGTGCCGGTATATACCAATCGTATATTTTTCCTAAACCCACATTTCTCCAGTAGCCTAAGGTAGTTAAATTATAAAATAATGAATCTGTATTCCAAATTCCCAATTTTATCGCTATAATAGTTACTATTATAACAATTGGATAGTAATAAGGTAATATACGTAACGCTCTTTTTTTATAAAAATGTCTTATTGAATCATCATTATGGATTGAAAAATAGACTCCAAAACCGGATACTAATATAAAAATATCCACCCCTCCATAACCTATACGCTTAAAGAATTCAAAAAATGTTGATGTACCTACCTGCACATGCGAATGGAAAAACATGACCCATAAAATGGCAACACCCATCAATAAAGTTCTATACTTACTAAGCAAATTTAATTTCATAATATTTATTTTAGTTTATTTTGATTGAGTTTAACCATTCTATATATGCTTTTGCATTTTTCATATGTTCTTCCGGTTTTGAAGTAAAGGCATGTCTGCCGGTATTTCTAATAGCGCACATATATAAATATTCAGTTTTAGCCGGATTTAAAACGGCATCGATTACAAAATCATTAGGAATACAAATAGGTAAAGGAGGTAAGCCTTTATACTTATAGGTATTATATGGAGAATCAATAGATACATTTTTTACTCTCTTGATTTGAACCTTAAAACCATATACCTTTCTTTCTGCATACTGAACGGTAGGATCCGATTGTAATTTCATATTTTCTTTTAAACGATTAAGATATAAGCTGGCAATGATGGGCAATTCTTCTTTATTTACATATTCCCTTTGAACTATGGAAGCTAAGGTATAAACTTCTAAAATAGACAACCCTAAGTTATCGGCTTCTGCCTTTCTTTTTTCATTCCAAAAACGGTTATGAATAGTTTCAAATCTTGAAAATAATAGTTCCGGCGAAGTATTCCAGTCCATATAATAGGTTTCCGGAGTGAAATATATTTTCAGTTCTTCTACATCATTATATCCTTTTAATGATGCTTGTTTTTTAAAATAATTTATAAAATGTAAAGAATCGTCCTCTAAATTTTTACCTAAGTCGGAAGCCAATTCATAAATGTCATCATATGATTTAATTCTTAAATGAACTTCATCTTGTTTGCCCAATAATAAACGTCTGATTAAATCTTTATTATTTTCTCCTACATTTAATTTATATCTCCCGGCTTTTATTTTATTCGGATATTTTTCGGCATAAGCTACTTTGTCAAAAGATTCAATGTCTTTAAGATAAGGAGCGATCATTTTTTTTACCTGATGGTAACTAGCTCGAGTTGGAATATATATAAGCTTTTCCTGTATAACATTTGAGCTGTAATATTTTTTGTAATAAGGAACGCCTACAATAATTAATCCCAACGAAAATAATAAAAACAAAATTATTATGACAATAATTATTTTTTTCATATTCGATTACTTGGTTCGATAAACATCCAATATGGATTGAACGCTGCAAAAATACATATCTTTATTTAATTTGTATAATATAAACTCGGGTTTTTATATATTTGTTAGTAACTTCAAGTTTAAAAAAATATGATTTTAGGTTTATTAGGAAAAAATATTTCTTATTCTTTTTCCAAAAATTATTTCACGGAAAAATTTAAACTACAGGGATTAAAAGATTTTTCCTATAAAATATTTGATATTCCTTCCAAAAATGATATTTCAAAACTTTTTAACACGCCAGATTTACTCGGTTTTAATGTTACCATTCCTTATAAAAAAGATATACTAGATTTTCTAGATGAATTAAGTCCTGAGGCTGAAAAAATTGGGGCTGTTAATACGGTTAAAATTAAAGGTAAAAAAAGGATTGGTTATAATACCGATGCAATCGGTTTTAAAAACTCATTAGTTCATTTATTAAAACCTCATCACCAATCGGCTTTAATTCTCGGTAACGGTGGAGCTTCACAAGCGGTCGCTTATATTTTACACCATCTTTCCATACCTTATACAATCATCTCCCGAAACGGAATAAATACTTATAGCTCATTAACCCAAGAAATAATTTCATCTCACAATTTAATTATAAATACAACACCGGTAGGAACTTATCCTAATATAGATGATTGTCCCCCTGTACCCACTCATTTTTTTACCCCTGAACATTTAATTTATGATTTGATATACAATCCGGAAGAAACTAAATTGTTACAACTGGGAAAAAAAGCAGGTTCACAAACTAAAAATGGATTGGAAATGCTCCATTTACAAGCTGATCATGCCTGGAATATCTGGTATGAAAATAAGTAACTAAAAAATTATTTTCTGTCAAATAACGTTCCGGAAGCTTGAGCTTTCGGAAATATGGTCACATCCGCAATTTGTACATGATCAGGTCTTGATACTGCATAATAGATAGCGTCCGCTATATCTTCTGCGACTAAAGGCTCAAATCCCTGATATACAGCATCTGCCCTTTTTTGGTCTCCTTTAAATCGAACCAAGGAAAATTCAGTTTCAACAGCACCCGGAGCAATATTGGTAACCTTTATCCCTTGAGTTAACAAATCCATTCTCATTCCTTTACTGATTGCTTCCACGGCATGTTTGGTAGCACAATATACCGTTCCTTTTGGATAAGTTTCCTTTCCTGCAATAGAACTTATGTTTATTATATGTCCTCTTTTGTTGGCAACTAAAATAGGAACGACGGCTTTGGATACATACAGAAGTCCTTTAACATTCGAATCGATCATCGAATCAAAATCATCAATTGAAGAATCCAAAAATGTGTCTAATCCATGGGCATTTCCTGCACAATTTACTAATATATTTATATCTTTCTTATTTTGATCCGACAAACTTTCTATTGCAGAAAATACCGCTTCTCTATTTCCAACATCAAATGAAAGAGTGGTTATTTTCACTTTATCTTCCAATGCTTTTTTTATATCGTCCAATCTACTTTTTCTTCTTCCACAGAGTATAAGATTGATTCCATTTTCAGCGAATATTTTCGCCGTAGCTTGACCTATACCTGAAGTAGCCCCTGTAATTAAAGCTGTTTTTTGCATATACTATTTTTAAAGAATTTACCTACTAAATATACAAAATTATTCCAATTAAAATAGTTTATAAAAAACAGTTTGTATATTATTTGACTTTATTCAAAATTCGGAAAATTCTCAACCAATTCAATATCATCAACTCTAAAACCTCTATCATTACTTGCCGCTTCACTAATCAATTCTAAGGTTGAAATTTCTTTTAAAATTTCATCCGGAATTCTGATCATTACGCCTTTATATTTGTTTCTATTGTTGAAGGCATTGAGTTCAATATCGGGTAATGTCAGCTCTTTCTCATTAAATCTAATCCTTAGCTTGTTTGTATTAGAAATTTCATCTGAGTTATAAATGTTTGCATTGAAATTATATCTCAAGGCTATATTTTTTCGGTTTCCTAATGGAATATGACTTATGATTAAAGACGATTCTTTGTTTGCCGGGAACCATATAAAAAATTCTTTCTTGGCAATTTCACTGGTCCCGTTTAATTTTCTTATATCAGCCAGTTTAAATGAATCCGAATAAACTGCTCCTACTGCTTCTCCATCAAAATTAGTAACCGCAGATATTTTAGGCCATGGACTTGAAATAATTAATCCTCCCTTGACTTTAGTTACCTTATTAAAAGTTTCTTTAAAAAATCCGCTTGGAGGAATTGGGGGCGTTGAGTAGTCATCATTATCAACACAGGAGATAAGAAATCCCTTAACCACTAATCCAATTATTATAAGTGAATATATGTATTTTAATTTCATCATTTCAATAATTAATCTTCCAATTGTATCGTATCAATCCTAATTCCTTTTTTATTTTTACTTGCTGATCCAAAAAATTCAATTTTTTGAGTATCATCCGGAATAGGAATTCGCACAGTATAAAATGTATTTTTATTATTGCTTTTATCTAAAGCAATATGGGGCAGCTCTACTTCAAAATCATTACATTTAACTATTAGATCATCCACAAAGCCGATATCCAATGAATCAAAAATGCCTACATTAAGTTTAAAGGATAAAATCATTTGTTTATGACCTGATGTATTGATATGGTCTATAATTAATGAAGCATTAGTATTTGCCGGAAACCAAACTAAAGGGGAAGGAAATGAAGTTCCAGAAGTCCTAATAT
Source organism: Apibacter sp. B3706 (assembly GCF_011082725.1). Taxonomy (NCBI): domain Bacteria; kingdom Pseudomonadati; phylum Bacteroidota; class Flavobacteriia; order Flavobacteriales; family Weeksellaceae; genus Apibacter; species Apibacter sp. B3706. The sequence continues at coordinate 2,013,544 of NZ_CP049715.1, forward strand.
CTGCTTTTCCATAAGGATCACTATAGGTGACCGATTGAGAATTATCAAAACCGATTGCATTATTTATTTTAGGTCTTACGGATACATTTGAAACCTTATTAAAAGTTTCAATAAAAAAAGGTTGAGTAAGTGGAAAATTTTTGACATCTTCTATAGTTCTCAGGTTCAATCTATAGGTTTTATACATCCCATCATATCGGGTCATAATTCCTCTCAATTTACCCTCTCCATAGGGAATTTTATATCCCGCAAAAGAAGCATAATTACTTATAGGTACAGTAAAATAATTGAGATTTATATTATTTACCTGATTGTCAGTGCTTGAATTGTTTCTTACAAATGTCTTACCCGGTTCATTAAATTCTACTCTGCTAATTTCAACCAAGGTACACAAATATGTTTCGTTATTATTGACCTCTTTAGCCGTTAATAATTTACCGGCTGAATTTCTTTTAATAACCAATTCTTCTTCATTTTTTTGATCTTTACCCAACATAATATTCGATTTCATAATTGAAGGAGATATTTGATCGACGATATATTTTTCCGGCTGTGTAGGAAGCATACCAATCTGAACCATACCGTTTTGCTTTCCATAATAAAGATTATCTAATTTAATGTATAGTTTAGACCCAAGCGGATAATAAGTATATAAGCTGGATTTATTAATGCTGAGTACAATCCCTTGAGTTCCGTCTTCAGTAACTAAAAATAAATTTTTATAAATATTTCCGGCATGATCTGATGAAATAACATAGCCCTCTAAAATTTCGCCATTTGTAAAAGCCTGTGCTTCTATACCATTTTTTCCGGTAAATACAGGAGCTGTTTTTAAAAGATCGGAAATGTATACAGTTGCTTGCATTAGCCGACCTTGATTTACTGAAGGATTTTTATAATCATCATCATGTACACAAGCCAAGAGAAACCAAGATATAAATATAAATAGTACACTATTTTTAATCATTTTTTCAATTTTAAAATTTATCGTTTATTTCAGCATTAATTTAAAATCTAAAAGAAACGTTTATGAAATACGATCTGCCTCTATCGTAAAAAAGCTTATTGCCAAAAAGCGGATAGGCCAACGATTTATCTTTTTCCAATTGTTCATAACTGGAATATCTTCCTTGCTCAAATGATCCGGTAACATAACCTCTTTCATTTAAAATATTATTTACCGAAGCACTTAAACTCAAGGAATACTTACCCATTTTAAGAGATTTACCCAAAGAAGCATTTAACATAAAAACATCTTGAAATTGCTTCTGTTTTACTATAGATTTAACATTTTCTTGAGTAGCTCCCTCATAAGGAAAAGCATCATCTTTCATTATAAAATTTTTGGTTCTTGATAGAGAAGATATATTCGAATAATTATCTTGTAAGAAATTACCACTAACTCCTACCCACCAATAGTTAGGCGAATCATATTTAATACCAACTACATATGCTTTTTGTGGAGTTCCGGAAATCTTATAATTTTTAATGAAAGAAGATCCGTAATCATGTACACCCGGTGAATTATCACTAAGTATGTACAAATTAGGATTATTTTTATATGTAAATTGCCCTACAGATGCTATTCCGGAGAGGATTAAAGATGGTGTTAATTTCCATTCCAATCCTATTTCAGAACCCAAATATTCTTTTTCAACACCTGCTAAAACTTCTGAAACAAACGCGTCTTCACTTTCATCTAAACTAACTCCTTTAGCATAATAACGTGTTATTTCTACCGCATCTTTTATCTTTGTATAGTATCCGGTAATCCTGGCTTTCACAGAAGGAGACTTTAAAATATATGTTAAATCATTAGTATTTATTCTTTGATTAGATATATGAGGTGTTATATCATTATTTAATCGGGAATTCACAAAAATTTCATTTAAAGTTGGTGAAGACTCAAAATAGGCGGAGTTTACTATAACGAAATTTCTTCCATTAATCTTATAAGTTATTCCTGTTCTAAGACCCAATTCTGTAAAATTGGCTTTATTAGATTTTCCGCACGAATTATTCGGATATAATCCGTGTTTAAATTTTCCGTTTCTATAGGCTTCATCCCAGCCGAATAATAATGATACTGCCATCTCCCAATGGCTTAACGTTACTCTTGAGGTAGCATTTCCCGTTATTTCCTGCCTGAACATTCGGTAATCATATTCCGTTTTCTCGCCTTTCCTTGCTACACTACCCGGTTTTAAGCTGTTATAATCATCGGTAGATGAACCGGAACCATCACCCTTTATAAATGAACTTTTATTTACGACAAAATCTGCTCCCAATAAATCATTTACCTCTCTATAATTATCTGAAACTAAATTTTGATAATTTAAATTGAGAAATAATTTCCAATTATCGCTCAAAAAAGTCTGCAAATGAGTGGCAGCATTAAAGGTTTTATCTTTATAAACATCATCCACCAGGAAATAGGAAGCCCTTCTGCCTATTTGCCCGCTGTAGGGATCTTGATATGTTGGAGCATGATAATTTGTATTATATAAATATCCCCAATCGAGTTGAGTCACGTTGAGATCATTAGTCTTCCAAGCATGAAGAAAATTTTCATATTCCGTCATATTTTCCTGACTAAGCCAGTAACTAGGTAAATTTTTATAATAAGTTGGAGTTGGATTATCAGCTTCATACCTATTTAGACGGGAACTTTTATTATATCCAAATTGATATGAGGCTGTAGTTGTTATCTTTGATTTATCGCTTAAATTCCAGTAATGAGTTAACATAAATATCGGCTCAAAAATTCTTTTTACCCTTTCATTTCTTTTATCTCCATCTTGCCAGCCCCAATATGAATTATAATTCTTACCTCTTAGGTCATATACTTCTTGTGTATTAGGACTCATTCCTGTTTTTCTTGTAGGAGCACCGAATGCAGTAAGATTTAGTCTGTGGTTATCATTAATTTTTTTCTCAAGAGATGCGAAGTACGCATATGAATTGTTATAGGTCCCATCAATTACTCCTTCTTCCATCCATCTTCTGGAACCTGAAAAAGTGAAAGCCCATCCCGATGGTAGCATTCCCGAGGAATACGTTGTCATGATTCTATGTTGATACGTACGATTTGAAAAAGAATAGGTTAGCTGAAATCCTTTCCTGTAAGAAGAAGAACGTGTATCGTAATAAGTTGTTCCTCCCAAATTGCTGAAAGAATAATCAGAGATGGTATTATTTTCCGCTAATTCGTAAGGATATTTAACAACATTATTTAAACCACCCCAATTTCCAAAATCAGGTTTTCCTGTATGATTTTTAGACATCGGAATACCATTAAACATAATATTTGCATAACTGTTATCAATTCCCCTTACTTTGAACCAGTAAGATCCTAATTCAAAAGAGGCGGTTTTAGAAAATACATCTTTAGATGATTGTAATAACCCAATTCCGCTCATAGATTGAGAACTCTCTTCATCCGGCGAAAAATCATCTTCCATCAAAGTCAATAAACCTTCATCCTCTTGAGAAGGATTATATTCTAATTTTATTACTCCTAAATCTTTCCTCGTTTCTTTAGGAAAAACTTTTACCGTTAGAGTTAAAGGCACATAGCCTACTTTATTAATGATGATTAGATAAGTTCCTGCAGCTACATCTTTAAATTGAAAATATCCTACCCTATCGGATTTGGATTGTATCAAACGATCTTCACCTAAGCTAACGACAGCCTGGTCTAAAGGTTTATCTTGACCTCCTTTGAGATAACCATAGATCATAGTTTGCGCAAATATTACCTGATTTACAAAAAGTATCCAATACAATAACTTAAATTTCATCATCTTTTAGTAATTTCAAGAAGCCTATTGAAGCAAATATAATTATTTATTTTTAGTTTTGTTAATATAAAAAAAACGGATCTATGCGTATATTTTTAAAAAATATATTTGTTTTTATTTTTTTATTACTTGATAATACCCCCATTGAAGCACAAATACGATATAAATCAGCAACCGTCATGTTTTATAACGTAGAAAATCTCTATGACACCATTCCATCTGCTGATCTTATTAACGGCACCCTGGATCCTAACGATCCAAAGTATCAAATAAGCGTATCCGAAGATGAAGCTTTACAATCCGGATATGAGGTGTACCGAGATGAACTATCCTTCAATAAACTAAAAGGAAAAAAAGTAGTCAGAAAGCATATTTTAACCGATGAATTCCATTATAAAGGACCAAAACGCTGGAATACAAAAAAATATAAAGAAAAAATCAATAACATCAGCCGAGTTATATCCGAAACCGGAAAAGCAGAAACTCAATCTATGCCGGTAATTATCGGTTTATGTGAAATTGAAAATGAGCATGTATTGAATGATCTATGCGAAGCCATCAATAAAAGAGGAGGAATTTATGAATTTATTCATCTCAATTCTTTCGATGAAAGAGGCATAGATGTTGGCTTATTATATAACAAAACAAGGTTTATCCCCCTAAATAAACAAAAGCTGTTAATAAATTTACCCAGACAAGAAGGTTATAAAAATTATACACGCGATATACTACTGGTAGAAGGTCTGTTAGAAGGTGAAAAAATGTATTTTTTGGTCAATCATTGGCCTTCCCGACGAGGAGGTGAACAAAGAAGCCTTCCCAAAAGGATGGCGGCTGCCAAAGTCTTAAAACAAGCAATGGACAGCCTCATAAGCATCAACCCAAAGGCAAAAATAGTAGCTATGGGTGATTTTAATGATGATTGTACCAGCCCCAGTATTAAAAAAGGATTAAATACGGTATCTAAAAAGGAAAACGTAATAACCGGTTCTTATTATAATCCCGCAGAGAACTTATTTAAAAAAGGATTAGGAACAATTGCCTATCAAGATTCATTTAGCTTTTTCGATCAACAAATTATGTCTCCTGCCCTTATTATAGATAAGGAAGGCTATCACTATTACAAAATGAATGTGTTTGCCCCTATTTATTTAGTTACTCAAGAAGGTCCTTACAAAGGCTATCCTTTCCGTACTTTTTCTAATGATAATTATACCGGAGGATATAGTGACCATTTTCCGGTTTATACTATTCTTATTAAAGAAATTAAATAAATGTAATTTAAAATAAATTATTCTATATAATTATCCTTATAAAATACCATCTACTATAACAGCATAAAATTGCCTAGACACCAATAAAAAAAGCGAGATAATTCCCGCCTTTAATGTTTTCACAACGGAATAATCCTTATTGTGAATTGCTTTCAAATTTTATTCGCTTCAAATATAATTAATAAATTAAACTAATTCATCATAAATATACATTTTTTTTATTTCTAATTAGTTTATACTTTTATTGAATAATTACTAAAACCAAATAGATCATTATGTCTTTTAAGAAAATTCTTGGCCTGAACGTAGGAATATCTTCTATTGGCTGGGCTGTTGTCCATGAAAATGAAGAAAATCCAAATTTAAATACTATTACCAAATTAGGGGTGCGGGTGATTCCTATAACCAAAGATGAAAAAAATAATTTTGAGAAAGGATTGTCTGTAACACCCAATGCAGAAAGATCTTCAGCAAGAAGCGCTAGAAGAAATCTTCAACGTTTTAAGCTGAGAAGAAATAACTTAATCGCATTGCTACTTCAAAACCAAATTATTTCATCCAACTCTTCTTTGACAGAAAAAGGTAAATTTACCTCTTTCGAAACTTTAAAAAATCGAGCAAAAGCAACAAAAGAAAGAATAGAGCCGGAAGAATTAGCCAGGGTTTTACTTCATATAAACAAAAAGAGAGGGTATAAAAGCAGTCGAAAAGTAAAAAACAATGAGGATGGGAAGGCAATAGACGGAATGGAGATTGCTAAGCTTTTATATGAAAAAAAGTTAACTCCCGGACAATATACTTACCAACTTATTAGAAAAGGGAAAAAACAAACTCCGGACTTTTACCGCTCTGATTTAGAAAAGGAACGGTCAGTATTATGGGATTTTCAAAAAAAATATTATCCCGATATTTTGACCGAAGATTTTAAAAAAGAGCTGGAAGGAAAAGGACAAAGAGCAACTGCCGCTTTATTTTTAAAAAAATATGGAATCAGAGTCGCCATAAATAAAGGGAAAAGAGATGATAAAAAGTTACAAGCCTTTAAATGGAGAAACCAAGCAATCTCGGAAAAAATAACCCTTGAAGAAATAGCCTATGTTTTGGCTGATATAAATAACCATATTGCTAATTCCAGCGGATATTTAGGCGCAATTAGTGATCGAAGTAAAGAGCTTTATTTCAACCAACAGACAATAGGCGAAAATCTTTTTTCCCAAGTAGAAAAAAATATTCACACCAAATTAAAAAATCAAGTATTTTTGAGACAAGACTATCTTGATGAGTTTGAGCAAATATGGGAAACTCAAGCGCAATTCCACCCTCAACTTACTCCTGAGCTAAAAAAAAAGATTCGAGATTCCGTTATCTTTTACCAACGTAAACTTCGTTCCCAAAAAAGATTAATTAGTCTTTGTGAATTTGAAAACCAAGAAATTGAAATAAATAAAAACGGAAAAAAGAAAAAGAAAAAAATCGGTTTGAAGGTTGCCCCTAAGTCCTCCCCTCTTTTCCAACAGTTCAAAATATGGCAAAGCCTTGGTAATGTACTCATCAAAAGGGAAGGAAACGATCGTCCGTTGACGTTAAAAGAAAAAGAATTACTATTTACAGAACTGAATATTAAAGGAAACCTATCCGGACCAAAGGCTTTATCCCTATTAAAATTGCCCTCTAAAGAAACTAAAATCAATTTTACAATCCTGGAAGGAAATCGAACTCAAGAACAGCTTTACCGAATTTATCTTAAAATTTTAGATATGGAAGGATATAATGTTTTTGAACTTTTAGATATATCGGAAGACCAAGAAGAATTAAAACCGGGAGACAGTAAAATCCCTGCTTCCGAAATCAAAGAAATAGTAAAATCTGTTTTTGAAACATGTTCTATTTCTACGTCTATATTAGATTTTGACCCGTTGCTTCCAAATCCTGAATTTGAGAATCAAAGCGCATATCAGCTTTGGCATCTAATATATTCTTATGAAGGGGACAATTCTACCTCGGGAAATGATAAATTGTTGGAACTGTTAACTACTAAATTCGGATTTAAAAAGGAATATGCACAACTGTTTGCTTCTATCTCATATGATTCAGAATATGGTAATTTAAGTAGTAAGGCAATGCGAAAAATTTTCCCCTATTGTAAAGAAAATACTTTTAGTGAGGCTTGCATATTGGCGGGATATCAACATTATTCTAAACATTACCTATCTCGTGAGGACAGTAATAACCGCAAATTAAAAGATCGACTCGAAATTTTACCTAAAAATTCTTTGAGAAGTCCTGTAGTGGAAAAAGTCATAAACCAATTAATTAATCTGGTAAATTCATTAATGGATGAATATGGTGCTTTTGATGAAATACGCCTTGAATCAGCAAAAGAGCTCAAAAAAAACGCTAAAGAGCGAGAGAAAATTTCAAAAAATAGGGATGCTGCTAAAATTCGATATCAAAAATATGCAGAAATACTAAAAAAAGAATTTAATATTTCGAGCCCCTCTAAGAACGATATAATTCGCTATCGATTATATTTAGAATTGGAAGCGAATGGTTTTAACGATTTATATACTCATAACCCGATAAATAAAGATTATCTTTTTACAAACAACTATGACGTTGACCATATCATCCCGCAATCCAAAATATTTGATGACAGCTTTTCCAATAAAGTACTGGTACCCAGACAAGCAAATCTTGACAAAAGTAATTTAACTGCTTTCGATTACTTATCAAATCAAGGAAAAGAGAAAGAAGAACGCTTTCAATATGTAATTTCAGAATTATATAAGAAAGGTGCTATTTCCGAAACCAAATATAAAAACTTACGTAAAAAAGGATCTGAAATAGGAGAAAGTTTTATCTACAGAGAGCTGAAGGATACACCATATATTGCCGGAAAAATTAAGGAAATCCTCTTTGAAATTACTCCCGATGTGGTTACTACTAGTAGTAATATTACTTCTAAATTACGTAAAGATTGGAACTTAACTGGTCTTATGAAAGAGTTGAATATTGAAAAATTCCGTAATGCCGGACTTACAAAGTTGGTTGAAAATTCAAGAGGTGAAAAAAAAGAAATGATCATCGATTGGGACAAAGGAAATGACCATCGTCATCAAGCTCTCGATGCTATACTTGTTGCTTTTACATCCCGAAATCATATTCACTATTTAAATTATATAAATGCTCGAGACGATGAAAAACATAAACGACATGCAGCTATTATTGCTATTGAAAAGAAAATCAAATACAAATACAACAAAATTAATGAAAATGAAAGCAGCCCCTCTCGATTTACTTTTCCAACTCAAAATTTTCGACAAGAAGTCGAAAAGCAATTAAAAGAAATTTTGGTTTCATACAAAACTAAAAATACGGTAGCCACTGTAAACTTAAATAAACCTAAGAAAAAAGGCGGATATTCGCCCAAGCTTGAACTTACGCCAAGAGGCCCTTTACATAAAGAAACCATTTATGGGATGTCAAAAATTTCCCGGACTAAAGAAATAATGATTTCTTCAAAATGTAACTATGAGACGGTATCAATGATTCAAAATCCTATATACAAAAATGCTCTATTAAAACGATTGAATGATTATTTCAATGATCCTAAAAAAGCTTTTTCCGGTAAAAATTCAGTAACTAAAAAACCTATTTTCTTAAATGCTTATTCAACCGATACTATTCCTGAAAAAGTTACCATCCAATGGTTTGAAAAAGTTTATACTATAAGAAAAGCTATTACCCCCGAAAATTTTAAAAATGAAAAAACTATTGAAAAAGTGTTGGATCCTACCATCCAAAATATACTAAAAAATCGATTAAAAATAGCACATGGAAATGCTAAAGAAGCCTTTTCAGATTTGGAAAAAAAACCAATCTGGCTAAACAAAGAAAAGGGAATCTGCATCAAAACAGTTACTATAACCGGAGTTAATATTGTGGAATCGCTACATACTAAAAAAGACCATTTCGGAAATGAACTTTTAGATATAAACGGCAAACCTATTCCGGTAGACTTTGTAAGTACGGGAAATAACCATCATGTAGCTATTTATGAAGATGCAGAAGGAAACCTACAGGAAAAAATTGTCAGTTTTTTTGAGGCGGTCGAAAAAGTAAATCAAGGACTTCCAGTAATTGACAAGTTTTATAAGGGAAATCAAGGTTGGAAATACCTTTTTACCATGAAACAAAACGAGATGTTTTTATTTCCTTCAGAAGATTTCAATCCGAATGATATTGATATCAATGATGAAAAAAACTTAAATCTAATTTCCCAACATCTATTCAGAGTCCAAAAATTAGCTTCTAAAGACTATTATTTTAGACATCATTTGGAAACCGGCATTGAAATTAATGATGCAAATTTAAAAAGAATAACCTGGAGGAGGGAAAGACCTAGTGGGGTTAGGAATATCGTTAAAGTTCGTTTGAATCATATAGGTAAAATTGTTCATATAGGTGAATGAAAAGAATTATGAAGACTCATTCCCTTTATTTCGTTTTATCTCATACTTAAAGATTTATTTACATCCTAAAAGTAAGACCGCTATTTAAGGAAACGGATCGTGTACGTCTTTAATTGAATTGGTGAATAATTGTATAAAATAGTTAAGCGGTCCTACAATTATTCTCGTGATAGCTAAATATCTCCGACATTAAAAAGCAGTTTTACTAATTTATTAGAATAAAAACAGATATACTATGGAGTAAAATTACAATAATATTTTAATAATTAGCAAAAGCTTTAAATAATAATAAAGATAATTTTAAATTAGATACTTGTGCTCAAAAAGCTCATTTTTTAGCACCATCTCGATAAGAATCAGGCTTAGATTTAAAAGGAGCCTTAGAAGTTGAAAGTTTAAATTATGTTGCAAAAATTATCATTATACTTGAGATAGTTCAGGCTGGGCATAGGAAGTTTTTAAATGAGTTCCAAAATAAAAAAATAATTTTATTAATTAGAAACTACTAAAATAAGTTAAAAAATAAAAAACACAGGATTGACTACATTACACATAAATGTAAACCGAATCTGATGGATGAATTAATTGAAAGCTAAATTGACCTATAAGGGTACTATTCAATCAGTTTTGAGAACAATAAAAAAAAATAAAATACCCGTTTAAAAGTCAATACTATATTTCTATATCTAATAAAATTTGAAATCAATTCACAACATTACATATTTTCCAACCCTTAGGGGTACTTGCGATTTGATTTATACCATTATGATTTAAATTACCTAAAAGCAGTTCACAACATTCTCACATCAAGTTGTTCACTAGTTGTTATTATGAAAACTCGGTATATCTAATCTAATAAAATTTGAAACAATTCACAACACTAAGTATACTTCATTGTAATAATTAAAGTTGTGAATGATCGATCACTAAAACATCATATTAAAAAAGCTTTATCAGCATGACATCATCAATCTTTTAAATGAAAAATGATTACATTTTTACAAATATATAAAAATTATCATTCTTTATCCAAGAATACTCTATTTAATTAAATATCAAACCCAACATTTAAAAAGCAAAATAGTCAAAATTAACAGGTTATCTTAAATGTTAAAAAACATCCTTTTTTAGAATATTTTTTAAATCAGTTTATATATTTGCATTTATGTTTTTTAGTAGTAACGTTAAAGATAAAAATTCTAAAGCAAGAGCAGGTATTCTGCAAACCGATCATGGAAAAGTAGAAACCCCTATTTTTATGCCGGTAGGAACGGTTGGATCAGTAAAATCAGTACATCAGAGAGAACTAAAAGAAGATATTAAAGCCCAAATCATTTTAGGAAATACTTATCATCTATATCTTAGACCGGGTACCGATATATTATACAAGGCCGGAGGGTTACATAAATTTATCCATTGGGATCGTCCTATCCTTACAGATAGTGGAGGTTATCAAGTATTTTCTCTTTCTCAAACTCGTAAAATCCAAGAAGAAGGAGTAAAATTTAAATCGCACATTGACGGATCGTATCATTTTTTTACACCTGAAAAATCTATGGAAATCCAACGATATATCGGAGGGGATATCTTTATGGCGTTTGATGAATGTACCCCCTATCCTTGCGATTATTCCTATGCTAAAAATTCATTGGAAATTACGCATAAATGGCTTAAACGTTGTGTGAAATGGTGTGATGAAAATCCGGAATTTTATAATTATAAACAACATTTATTCCCTATTGTACAAGGAAGTACCTTCGATGATTTACGCAAATTTTCAGCAGAATTTATTTCCTCTGTCAATGCGGATGGTAATGCTATTGGTGGGTTAAGCGTTGGAGAACCGGAAGAAGAAATGTATCGTATCACCGATTTGGTAACCGATATTTTGCCTCTTGAAAAACCGAGATATTTAATGGGTGTAGGTACTCCATGGAATATTTTGGAATCCATTTCTTTAGGTATTGATATGATGGACTGTGTAATGCCTACTCGAAATGCCCGAAACGGTATGCTATTTACCTGGGATGGCGTTATTAATATTAAAAACAAAAAATGGGCGGATGATTTTTCCGAACTGGACCCTAAAGGTACTGCTTTTGTTGACCATGATTACTCCAAAGCCTATCTAAGGCATTTGTTTTCTGCTAATGAATTTTTAGGAAAACAAATTGCTTCTGTACATAATCTTGCTTTTTATTTAGACTTGGTTAAAACCGCTCGTAAACATATTGTAGAAGGTGATTTTACAAGTTGGAAAAAATCGGTCATTCCGCAGCTAAGAAACAGATTATGATTACTATTTTAGACCGGTATATTATTCGAAACTTTCTGGGAACCTTGTTTTTCATGCTGCTTCTTTTAATTGCTGTTTTTGTGATTATTGATATTCAAAGTCATTATCAGGAATTCAGCGAAAACGGATTTTCCGTATTGGATACCCTAAAATTATATTATCCGTTTTATGTTATTTGGGCAGTAAATGTTTTTGCATCCATACTGGTTTTTATTTCAGTAATTTATTTTACCTCTCGAATGGCAAATAATACGGAAATTGTTGCCATAACCAGCTCAGGGACCAGTTTTTTCAGATTTTCACGACCCTATTTTATCGTGGGAATCATGATTGCGTTAGGTTCTTTTATGACCAATCATTTTCTTCTTCCTTGGGCAAACATTAAAAAGAATGAGTTTAATGTAAAAATTCTTACCGGAAACAAAAAAGATGCCTATATGGCCAATCAAAATATATCTGCACAAATATCTCCTACAGAATATATTTTCGTTAACAGTTATAATCGTCAAATGAAGAGAGGAACGGGATTTTTATATCAGAAATTTAATGAAAAAAGAATATTGCTGCATGAATTACGTTCTGCTGAAATTTATTGGTCTGAAGAAGACAATACTTATGTCTTAGGCAACTATTACGAAAAGGAAATGTCTTCTAATGGAAATATAGTATCTTTAAAAAACGGAAATACGTTAAAAAAACATTTTAATTTTACTCCTGATGAATTACTGCCTGAAGCCTTTGTAGCAGAAACTATGAATACTCCTGAATTAAGAGAATTTATAAAAAAAGAAAAGATGAGAGGTGCTAATAATGTAAATATCTATCTTAATGAGCTTCATCAAAGAACCAGCTCATCTGTAGCTGTAGTTATTCTTACCTTCCTTGCCTTATCTCTTTCTTCAACCAAAAAAAGAGGCGGATTAGGAATAAATTTGGCGATTGGTATATCCTGTGCTTTTTTATATATATTTTCTTTCCAAGCCTTACAAGTATTCTCTTCCAAAGGAATTTTACCTTCTTGGTTTGCAGTATGGCTCCCTAATATTATTTTTGGTATAATTACTTTAGTCTTGTATGTAAAACGCGCATACGCATAAAAAAATAAGTAAAACTACTATTACGATGAAAAAAAAGATTGCAAATTTTATAGCATTTATAATTGGTATTTATTTTATTATCCGTTCGTTTTTCTGGTATAACCGCTCGCAAGGTGATCCCTCACAAAATAATTTTTTTGCGATCGTTTATTTTTGCATTGGAATAGTTGCCATTATCATTCAATTAGTTGTAAATTACCGTAAGAAAAAGAAAAAACAGTAATGGCAATCAACATTCTTCATATAGAAACCTCTTCAAAAAACTGTTCGGTAGCGATTGGAACTGACGGTAAAATAAATTCATATTGTGAAGAAATATCCCAAGATTATAAACATAGCGAAAATCTTCATTTATTTATTCAATGGGCTCTTGAAGGTGCAGAATTAGCACTTTCAGATATCCACGCCGTCTCTGTAGGAAAAGGCCCCGGATCTTATACGGGTTTACGTATAGGATTAGCATCAGCCAAAGGGTTTTGTTTTGGAAATGATATCCCACTAATCTCCATAAACTCTTTATATATTTTAGCCGTTCCCTATTTAAATTCCGAGTATGATTATATTATCCCTGTTATTGATGCGAGAAGGATGGAAATTTACACGTCAGTCCTAAATAAAAAAGGTGAATATCTAATTAAGACTCATGCTCATGTTTTAAATGAAAAATCTTTTGAACAAATAAGTTCAAAGAAAGTACTCTTTGTTGGAGATGCTGTTGAAAAAACTGAAAATTTCTTGAAAGAAACTTCATTTCCTTTGGAAAACGCTACCTTTATTAATGCTTATCCTCAAGCAAAAAATATGGTTGATCTCTCATATAAAAAATTCCAACAAACTATATTTGAAGATGTTGCCTATTTCGATCCTTTGTATTTAAAAGATTGGAAATAGTTTTCTCAAATTACTATTCCAAACTAGATCTTTATACTTTTAAAGTAAAGTTGATTGTAATAACTTATCTAATTACATTTACTCTATACTAATATAGCCCAATAATTTATAAAATGTGATTTTAATTTTAAAATTATTTCTACAATAAGATTAAAAATTATTTTTTTATAAAATTGTTTTTATAAAATATAATCTATTATATAATTCTTATATTTTTAGTTTATATCTATTAACAATTATTCATCTAATTATAATTAATTTTATTATATAAAAAGTAATTTTATACAAAAATTAAGATAAACACCTTAATAACAATATAGAAATATTTGTATTTTTGCAAAATTGTGTGTGTGTAATTAGTTTTAGTTTATGTTGTTTAAATAGTTTTTTAATATAATTTTATTGCATTTTTCCATATAATTCTATTTAAATATTATTTATTAATAAGATTACTTCATCCACTTTGATAATTTAATTAATTATTTAATTTTTTTGATCAATAGTTGATTTATGAAACATCTATATTTTGTTCTTATTTTACTGCAAACTATAGGCATTGGGTCCTTTTATTCGCAAGAAAAAAATTCAATACTTACAGAATCTTCTCAAACACTAAAAGAGAGAACCTACCAACACCTAATTATGTATGGACAAAGTTTGTCCACCGGAGCTCAATCGTATCCCGCTCTATCTACCGAAAATATTGAGGGAAACTATATGATAGGAGATCAAGTCTGGATCGAGCAAGGAAATACCAATTTCACAGAATTTAATCCGCTGAAAGCTTCCACTGCCATAATGTACCAAAATTATCCTAAAAACAGAGCATCCATTACTTTAGCGGAAACTCCTTTAGTTGGCCTGGTAAACCATTTACAATTAAAGCAACCCAAAGCAGGGATTAAATATCTGGCTTCATCCGATGGAGAAAATGGAAAAAGCATTGAAGCTTTATCTAAAAAAGGGTATTTTAAAACTAATTATTATAACAATTATTTTTTAAAATCAGTTGAATCTGCTGCAAATATTGCCCGATCTAATGGTTATAAAATGGTCACTCCGGCTATTTTTTGGCTTCAAGGAGAATACAATTATTTTACTCTTCATGATGATAATACTAGTGGTGCTACTCTTGACAAATACGGTTATAAAAAACTTCTGGTTGAATTAAAAAATGATATGCAGAAAGATATCATGAATGCTTATGGGCAAACTAAAAAACCGGTATTTATTACCTATCAAGTAGGATCGTTACGAAATGATGATAATCTCAATATTGGACTCGCTCAATTAGAATTATCAAATACATATGATGACATTATAAATGCCGGCCCAATTTATCATTTGCCACACAGAGGAATTCATATGGATGCCAACGGATACAGATGGTATGGTGAAATGTTGGCAAAAGTGTATTATAAAACCCAAGTACTAGGCGAAGATTTTAAACCTCTACAACCTAAACAGATCTATCGTATATCTTCGAATTCAGTGGGGATTATATTTCATGTACCTCAACCACCTCTGGTATTTGATACCAATCTTGTGCAAGCACTTCCCAATTATGGATTTAAAATAAAGAATAACGGGGTGGAACAAAATATATCTGAGGTAAAAATCGATTCGAATAATAATACGATAATTATTTCTTGTACAAATGCTATTACCGGAAATGTAGAGGTCATATACGGACAGCAAAATATATATCTTAATAATAAATTATTGATTAAAGCCGGAAATCTAAGGGATAGTGATAACTATCCTGCTTTTTTTACTTATGTAGATTTGGATGCTAAAAAGGATGGCGAATATATCTATCCAAGAGAAAAATCAGAAACAACCTTAAGACCGGACAATGAACCTAAAGATAAGGACGGGAGTTTTTTACATGGCAAACCTTATCCGTTGTATAATTTTAGTGTAGCTTTCAGTTACACTCTGGATGCTAATAGAAATTCAGTTTTTATGCCCGGTTTCAGATCCAAACAAGACATTTTATATGTTAAAAAAGGTAGTAATGGAGATGGAAGTTCTTGGGAAAATGCTTTGGGAGAATTAGCTGATGCTTTAAAAATTGCCGAAGAGCAGAATATGGGTAATGAGATACAGGTTAACCAAATATGGGTTGCTAAAGGTTCTTATTCTCCATTATATACTGCAGGTGATGGAGGAAATGCTAATGATCGTTCATTTGTATTACCAAAAAATGTAGAAATTTATGGTGGATTTACTGGAACAGAAACATCCGTTAGTCAAAGAGATTGGAAAAATAATAGTACTACGCTCCAAGGGGATAATGTTTACCATGTTGTTATTTCATCAGGAGATGCCGGAAAAACAGTTCTTGACGGTTTCACTATAAAAGGAGGTAATGCAAGTCTAGCTACTAAAGCATGTAATAAATGGCCATTTAATACCCTTTGTCACATTATGCTTAATAATAGTTGGATTTTTACAGGATACGGAGGAGGAGTTTATCTTTCCAATTCATCGCCCAAACTAAAAAATTTGATTATTGAAGAAAACAAAGCAGCGGATGCCGGAGCCGGTTTAATAATTGATGTATCTAGCCCTTTATTAAGCAATGTTACAATAAAAGATAATATATTAAAAGGTAATGAGGTAATTGGTGGTGGCGGCGTTTATAATTATAAATCATCACCTAACCTAGTTAATGTTACCATTAATAATAATAAAATTGAAGCAACTAATAGCACTGTTGGTGGCGGAATATATAATCATGAATCAATACAACCCAAACTAACTAATGTACTAATTGCTGATAATTCAATTACTATTTATTCCAAAAATAAAAATGTAATTGGTAGAGGTGGAGGTATTTTTAATAAAAACTCCGGTTTATTATTAACTAACTCTTTAATTGTTAGAAATAAATCCCACGTAGGTGGAGGTATTTATATGGAAGGAACAGATGGATCTAAATTTACAAATGTTACTGTTTCAGACAATGAAGTTTTGGCTAATAGAGGAAGTGGTTTATATTGTAATTCTGCTGACCCAATAATTTACAATAGTATTATTTGGGGCAACAAACCCAATACAACCTTTAATGATGAAGGTCAAAAACCTATTTTTAATTATAGTTTAGTTCAATATAATTTTTCCACCGATAATTTTAATTTAAGCGGTCAAACAGATCCTTTATTCGAAGACGGATATAAATTAAATCTAAACAGTCCGGTTATAAATAAGGGCAATAATGAGTATATAACTGCAACGAATAAAGACTTAGACAACAACCCTCGAATTGTTAACAAAACCGTAGATATAGGTGCTTATGAATATCAAAATGAAGCTTTATGTAACAGCTTTAATGATATTACGATTAAAGACACAGAAGTAACTTATGATGGAACACCTAAAGAAATTATTTTAAATGATCTTCCGGATCATATAAGTGCAGAAATCAAATATAAAGGTATCGGGAATACTTCTTATAATGAAAGTTCTGACGCTCCTATTGATGCCGGAACTTATTTAGTAATCGTTCAATTAAAAAATAATTCTGAATCAACTGATTGCGAAACAACTCTTACAGCAAATTTGACTATCAATAAAGCTATAACTGAAATTGTTTCGGATGATTTATATACCTACATTTACGATGGAAAAGAAAAGAAAGTATTCGCTTCCCATAATCATACTGATTCTTCAATTACTTATGAACCCCAACAAGAATATGTAAATGCCGGTGGGTATACCATAACAGCAAAATCTGCTGAAACAAAAAATTACCTTGCCGCAAAAAAAGATATTATATTAGTTATAGAAAAAGCAAACTTTACTAATATTTCATTACCTGAAATAAGTGTTACTTATGATGGTTTAGAAAAATCTGTTGAGATTACCGGAACTGTACCGGCAGAAACCGATATAGTGTATGAATACGAAGGCATTAATGCAACATCCTATCCTAAACAAAAAAATAAACCTGTAAATAGTGGTACTTACCTTGTAACGGCAACAGTAAGTAACCCTAATTATAATACCCTGTTGATACAAGGTAAATTAATAATTAATAAGGCAAATTTTAACGGTATTAAACTTAATGAGAAAGTTACTACTTACAATGGTGATAAACATAATAATGTTATCACTGTTTCAGATAAACTCCCCAACAATACCGAAATAAAATATGAATACGAAGGAGTTAAACATACTTCATATCCTAAAAATACAGAAGAACCGATCAATTCCGGTACATACAAGGTGACAGCCACTATAACAAACAGTAATTATAATACACTGATTCTAAACAACAACCTTATAATAAACAAAGCTGAAGCAATTATTATAGCTGAAGACGAACAAAGTTTTATTTATGATGGTAATGAGAAAAATATAAGTGCCACTCTTAATCATTCGGAAAGCCAACTTCAATATTTACCTAACAATACATATATTAATGCAGGAGACTATGAAATAAAAATTGAAGCTCCGGAATCAGATAATTACCAAAAGGCCAGTAAGAAAGTAATATTAAAAATTAAAAGGGCAAAAACTGTAATTACAGCCCAAAGTATACAAATATATACATATGATGGCAAGGAAAAAACTGTTACCGGCTCTATTAATCATAAGGAAACCACCATTGATTTTCATCCCCAAAAAGGATATATTAATGCCGGAGAATATTCAATAACATTAAAAACAAGACAAACCAATAATTATGAAGCAGCATCATTAGATGTAAAATTGATTATTGAAAAAGCACAATCCATAATTTCTGCTGATGATATACAAACATTTTTCTATAATGGTAAACAAAGAAACATTTCTGCAACTTTAAACCATAATGAGGCAGATTTAACCTTTAGCCCTCAAAAAGGCTTTACTGAATCAGGTTCTTATGATATTGTTATAAATGCACCCGCTTCAACAAATTATGAATCCGGTTCAAAGAAAGTTAAACTTATTATTAAAAAAGCGGAGGCTTTAATCACCGGTAACGAAATTCAAACATATACTTTTGATGGGACAGTAAAAAATGTAGTTGCTCAATTAAACCATGACGAAGCCACACTTACCTATTCTCCACAAAGAGGATATACAGATGCCGGCTCCTATAAAATTATCGTTAGTGCTCCTTCTACTTCTAATTATGAAGCTGTTACTAAATCCATTACTTTAAATATTAATAAAGCTGTTTCTTATCCATCAACGATTAAATTAGAAAGTAAAACATTTACTTATGATGGAAATCCACATAGTTTATTTGTTGAAGATTATCCGGAAGGCACACAAATTAATTATGAAAATAATGATAAAATTAAAAGTGGAACATATACAGTTACCGCCACTTTAATACATAAAAATTACAAAGACGTTCAATTATTCGCTCAATTAATCATTAATAAAGCTCCTTCAATTATATCCGCTGAAGATTTACAAAATTTCACTTATGATGGTAAAGAAAAAGTTGTAACGGCTTCTCTAAATCATAATGAGACATCCTTATCTTATTTTCCACAACAAGGATACAGTCAGGCGGGTAAATATACAATTACCGCTAAAGCTGCAGAGTCTAATAATTATAAACATTCTTCAAAACATATTGTTTTAAACATTGAAAAAGCTAATGCTGAAATTACGGCCGATGAGGTACAAACATTTACTTATGATGGAAATTTAAAAAAGATATCAGCTACACTTAATCATAATGAAACCGAATTAACCTTTTCACCGGTAAATGGATTTACAAATGCCGGAGAATATACAATTACCATTTCCGCTAAAGCAACTAATAATTATAAATCTGTTACTAAAACTGTAATTTTAAGAATTGAAAAAGCAGAGGCTTCCATTATTGCTGATGATACGCAAATATTTACATATGATGGTTCTGTTAAAAATGTAAAGGCTATTTTAAATCATAAAGAAGCTCATGTAACATATAGTCCTAAACAAGGATATACTGAGGTAGGATCCTATGCTATTACAGCTAATGCTCCTGAAACATCTAATTATAAAAAAGTTTCTAAGGAAATTACACTGAAAATTAATTATCCTAACAAATTCCCGACTTCTGTGAAGTTGGAAAATAAATCTTTCACATACAACGGAGAACCTCATAGATTAGTAATTTCCGGATTACCGGAATCTACCCAAGTTTCATATCTAAATAATGAACATATAAAGGCGGGTACATACTTGGTTACAGCGATATTAACTCATCCTAATTATGGTAAAGCAGAGTATACCGCAACCCTAACCATTGATAAGGCTAAGGCAATTATTTCCGCTGATGATGTACAATCATTTATCTATGATGGTTTAGTTAAGAATGTGACAGCTACCCTTAATCATACGGAAACTGATTTAATTTATCCACAAGGTTACATTAATGCCGGGGAATATACTATAACAGTGAGTGCGCCTGAATCTGATAATTATAAAGAAGCTTCTAAAATAATCACTTTAAAAATTGAAAAAGCTACTACATTAATTTCAGCCGAAGAGATACAAACTGCCACCTATGATGGAACAGTTAAAAAAGTTAATGCTTACCTAAATCACAACGAAACAGCAATCAATTTTGTCCCTAATGAAGGGGGCTATATCAATGCAGGAACTTATAAAATTACCATTGAAGCTCCAGCCACTCAAAATTATAAGGCAGCATCCAAAACTGTAACATTAAAAATTAATAAGGCTGATGCTGAAATTATGGCTCCAGAATTCCAAACATATGATTATGATGGAACCGTGAAAAAAGTTACTGCCAGACTTAATCATGACGAAGCTGTAATTTCCTATGAACCTCAACAAGGATATACAGATATAGGAATTTATATAATTACGGCCAGTGCTCCTGAAACTACTAATTACAATAAAGTTTCAAAAGATATTAAATTAAAAATTGTTGCAACTAATTCATTTCCGGCTTCTGTCTTATTGGAAAGTAAATCATTTATATATGATGGCAAACCACATAGTTTATCGGTTACAGGTATACCGGAATCAACTCAAGTTTCTTATGAAAACAATGGTCATACAAATGCCGGTTCTTACTTAGTTAAAGCTAAATTAAATCACCCTAATTACGGTTCTGCGGAATATACGGCTACTCTCACCATCGATAAGGCTCCGTCCATTATTTCCGGTTCTGATACGCAAACATTAACTTATGATGGTTCTGTAAAAAATGTGACAGCTACCCTGAACCATACAGAATCAAATTTAATTTATAGTCCACAAGAAATTAGAAATGCAGGAGAATATGTTATTACCGTTTTTGCTCCGGGGTCCAAAAATTACAAAGAGGCCTCCAAACAAATAACTCTAATAATTAAAAAGGCAGTGGCAAACATTTCTGCTGATGAAACTCAAAAATTTACATATGACGGTTCTGTAAAAAATGTAACAGCTACTTTGAATCATACGGAAACTAATTTAATTTATACGCCACAGAGCTTTATTAATGCAGGTATACATAAAGTAACCGTAAGTGCTCCTGAAACTCAAAATTATTTGGAAGTATCTAAACAAATATCTTTAATAATTGAAAAGGCTAAGTCTGTTATTTCTGCTGATGACACACAAACTTTCATTTATGACGGTTCGGTGAAAAATGTTCAAGCCAATTTAAATCATACAGAAACTAATTTAATTTATTCTCCTCAACAAGGATATATTGAAGAAGGTTCTTATGATATTATCATTATAGCTAATGAAAGTTCAAATTATTTAGCTTCATCTAAAAATGTAAAACTAGTTATAAATAAAAATTCACTGGGAGTAGATGATATTACGGTAGAAAATAAAGAAATCAAAATAGCACCGAATCCGGTTTCAACTATTTTAAAAATAGCTTTCTCAAAACCACTGGTTAAAAAAGAAGTAATAAGCATCTATGATCTAATGGGTAGATTAATTATGAAAACCACCATTGCTCCGGGAGAAAAAATTAAAGAAGTCGATTTTAACGGTTATTATTCCGGTGTTTATATTTTAAAATATAAAAACAAAGTATTCAAAATCGTTAAAGAGTAAAATAGTTTTCAAATAATTACAAAAAAAGGATTCCTAAATTAGGAATCCTTTTTTAATTCTTCAACTATCAGTTTAGCCGTTCGAGAAGAAGCTCCGGAATCTCCCAACTTATGCCTGAGCTCTATATAGTTCTTTTTAATTTCTGCTGCATTTTCGGGCTCCAATATTTTAGTTAATTCACTCTTTAAATTATTGTAATTTAAATCATCTTGGATAAGCTCGGTTACTACTTTTCGATCCATGATTAGATTAACTAAAGAAATATACTGTATATGCTTAATTAATCTTTTGGCTATTTCATAAGAAATTCTACTGCCTTTATAACAAACCACTTCAGGCACGTTCAGTAAAGCAGTTTCCAGGGTAGCTGTTCCGGAGGTAACTAAAGCAGCTTGAGAGATCCTCAATAAATTATACGTTTGATTGGAAACGATCTTTACATGTGAATTCAAAAATTGTTGATAAAACTCTATTTCAATAGAGGGTGCACCTGCAATGACAAACTCATAAGATAAAAAATCTTTTTCCACCGATAACATTTGAGATAACATCTTTTTAATCTCTTGTTTTCTACTACCCGGTAGTAATGCTATTATAGGCTTATCCGAGAGACCATGCTCTTTTCTGAACTTATTTTGATCTAGTTCAGGTAATGAATTTAAAGCATCTAATAAAGGATGTCCCACAAAATCCACCGGATAATTATATTTAGCATAAAAATCTTTCTCAAAAGGAAGAATTACAAACATTCGATCAATATATTTTTTAATAATCTTTACCCTTCCGGATTTCCATGCCCATAATTGAGGAGATATATAATAAAATGTTTTTATCCCTAATTTTTTCACACTTTTACAAATGCGAAGATTGAATCCGGGATAATCAATAAAGATCACACAATCCGGTTTATATGCAGTAATATCTTTTTTACACAAGTTAATATTACCCAGTATAGTACCTAAATTAGCCACTACTTCAAGAAATCCCATAAAAGATAAATCCTTATAATGTTTAACCATTATTCCCCCTTGAGCTTGCATTAAATCTCCTCCCCAGAAACGAAATTCTGCGTTTTGATCCTCTTTTTTAATTTCTTTCATGAGGTTAGAACCATGTAAATCTCCTGAGGCCTCTCCCGCAATTATGTAGTATTTCATATTATTTAAAATTTAAGGTAGAAAATGTTCGATCCATCCTTCTTACTCTTGTAAAGATACGTTCTTCCCCCTTTCCAATAATCAATCTGTCTCCAACGTATATTAAATTTCTCTTATACTAACTTTTATAATCCTTAGATTAGAATGTACGTGTTAACAATTTCTTCTTATAACTTAAAAGCGGATAAAATCTTTATAAATTAAGACTGAAGAAAAGTGCTTACAGTTTCATAAAAAACTGTAGGATTATCTACTTGAACCCAATGCCCTGCATGGGGGATAACAACCGTTTTTTCATTTGGAAATTGTTGACGTATCGAAAATTCATCTTCCTTTAAAATATAATTAGACTTTTCTCCGGCAATAAATAAAGTAGGACCTTCATATTTTCCAAAAGAAATTGTATTATTTATTAACTGATTGTATTTCTCTTTTAAGGTTTTTAAATTAAAACGAAAGTCGAAACGGTTATCTTCCGTTCTGTAAACATTTTTCATTAAAAACATTAGTATTCCGGCATCACTTATATGCTGAGATAACATATTTTCAACATCTTTTTTTTGATTTGCCTTTGAAAAATCAACGCTTTCCAATGCCTTGAAAATTTGCTGATGATGTGGAGGATACGCTTTAGGTGCCATATCAACAACTATTAATTTTTCAACAAGATCAGGGTGTTTAATAGCGCATTCCATTACAGCCTTTCCTCCTAAAGAATGCCCTAATAAAATGGCTTTATCTAATGAATAATGTTTCATGTAATTAACAATATCATCAGACATGGTTGTGTAGCTCATTTCATCTGAATGAAAACTCCTACCGTGATTACGTAAATCGATAAGGTGTACTTCATTGGTTTCAGAAAATTTTTTTCCTAAAGTCCCCCAATTGTCCAACATTCCAAATAAACCGTGAAAAATCAATAAGGGCATTTTTCCGGGTTTTTCAAATATTTTTGAATTTAAGACACGATTTTCCATTGAATTATCTTTTTTACAAAAATATGGATATTCTTAAATATACTTATTTTTTAAATAGAAACACAAATAGGTTTTAATTTATATGTGAAACTTCATAAAAAAATGTAATTTTATACTATATTTTATCAACAAAACAATTAATTATTACATAACTAAGAAAAAAATTGAACACATGAATAATTCCAACAATCAGTTAAAAAGGAGTTTAACTAACAGACACATACAGCTCATTGCTATTGGAGGAGCTATCGGAACGGGATTATTTATGGGTTCGGGAAAAACCATAAACTTGGCCGGTCCATCAATTTTATTGGTGTATACCATTATAGGTTTTATTTTGTTCTTTGTCATGAGAGCCATGGGCGAATTGCTCCTTTCCAATCTTAACTATAAATCTTTTGTCGATTTTACTACCGATTTATTAGGCCCTATGGCTGGTTTTTTTATGGGATGGACATATTGGTTTTGCTGGATAGTTACCGGAAGTGCTGATTTAATCGCTATTTCCGGATATGTAGAATATCTTTTTCCGAATATGGTTGCACCCTGGATTCCAGCCTTAGCTTGTATAATATTATTCTTATGCTTAAATCTGTTAACGGTTAAGCTTTTTGGAGAAACAGAATTTTGGTTTGCCATAATTAAAATTATTGCCATAATCTCCCTTATTGCAATCGGTATACTATTCATAATTAATCATTTCAAATCTCCATCCGGAGTAACTACCTCGCTTTCCAATATATGGAACGATGGCGGATTTTTCCCTACCGGTTTTACCGGATTTGTTGCGGGATTTCAAATCGCCGCTTTTGCATTTGTTGGAGTAGAATTGGTAGGAACGACAGCTGCTGAAACTAAAGATCCGGAAAAAACTCTTCCCAGAGCCATTAATGCCATTCCTGTTCGAGTTATTCTATTTTATGTACTTTCTTTAGCCGTAATCATGTCGGTAATGCCTTGGAGAACTATAGACCCCGACAAAAGTCCTTTTGTTGTTTTATTTTCTTTTGCCGGAATAACTGCTGCATTCAGTATAACTTATTTTGTAGTACTTACTTCCGCTGCTTCTTCTGCTAACAGCGGGATATTTTCAACCAGTAGAATGTTATACGGTCTTTCGTTAAGTAAAAAAGCACCTGTTTATTTCCGAAAACTTTCCAAAGCTTCAGTTCCTTCCTATGGATTAACGTTCTCCTGCATCTGTTTGCTCCCTGCCGTACTAATCCTTTGCTATGGAAACGAAAATATAATGTATGCTTTTACATTGGTAACTACAGTTGCTACCGTACTTTTTATTTTTATTTGGTCTATGATCCTCATATCCTATATTTCATTCCGAAAGAGAAAACCCGAACTTCACCAAAAATCAAATTATAAAGTTCCCGGAGGTCTTCTATCCATTTATTTATCCTTATTGTTTTTCTTATTTCTCATTGTGGCTTTTTGGTTTAAAGAAGACACAAGACAGGCTCTCATTTTTACTCCTTTATGGTTTATATTATTGGGAATTTGCTACTCAATAATTCCAAAACAAATAAAAAACCAGTGGAAAGCACATTTTTAGAATTTTATACCTTTTATCAAGTAAAAAGATTTTCTAAAATCAATTAGTTCAAACAAAAAGTGATCTTTACTAATCATTTAAGATTTTAAATTGTTTGTAGAGTTAAATTAAAAAGCGTTGTCCGTTATCCTCAAAATTGCCATAGTTTGGTGGTAAAACACAAGCAGTCTTAGTACTCATACTTTTATAATAGGTATTAAATACCTAAATTTGAAAAATATCAACGAAAATAAATCTAATACAATATGGCTAGAAATTGGGAAACCATAAAAGAATACTCTGATATTTTATTTGAATACTGGAACGGAATTGCAAAAATAACTATTAACCGACCGGAAGTTTATAATGCTTTCCGACCGGAAACC
The DNA here is from genome assembly GCF_011082725.1 of Apibacter sp. B3706. Taxonomy (NCBI): domain Bacteria; kingdom Pseudomonadati; phylum Bacteroidota; class Flavobacteriia; order Flavobacteriales; family Weeksellaceae; genus Apibacter; species Apibacter sp. B3706. The sequence goes on from NZ_CP049715.1 coordinate 2,039,453, forward strand.
AATTTTCAAATGATTGAAGCAATGGAATATTGTCGAGAGCATCCCGAAATTGATGTAATTATTCTAACCGGAGCGGGAGATAAAGCCTTTTGCAGCGGAGGTGATCAAAATGTGAAAGGTGTTGGCGGCTACGTAGGAGAAGATGGAGTGCCTAGATTAAATGTATTGGAATTACATAAAAAAATAAGGGAAATTCCTAAACCGGTAATTGCTATGGTAAACGGATATGCTATCGGAGGAGGACATGTGCTTCATGTCGTTTGTGATTTAACAATAGCTTCCGAAAACGCTAGATTTGGACAAACCGGTCCGAAAGTTGGAAGCTTTGACGGTGGTTTTGGTTCATCGTACCTTGCCAGAAGTATTGGTCAAAAAAAGACAAGAGAAATTTGGTTCCTATGCCAACAATATACCGCTGAAGAAGCTAGAGAAATGGGAATGGTAAATAAAGTTGTTCCTTTGGAACAACTTGAAGACACCACCATAGAATGGTGTGAAATTATGCAGCAACGAAGTCCAATGGCATTACGTATGATAAAACGTTGTTTAAATGCTGAACTCGATGGGCAGCATGGTCTAATGCAATTAGCCGGAGATGCTACCCTTATGTATTATTTAATGGATGAAGCCCAAGAAGGTAAAAAAGCTTTCTTGGAAAAACGTAAACCCGATTTTAAAAAATTCCCTAAATTTCCTTAATAATATTAAAAAAGTTCCTTAATCAAGGAACTTTTTTATTTGAATATGAAAATACTTCGTTTTATATCGTTCATACAAAACAATGTCATTTTAAAACTTCAACAATAATTTTTAACTATTAGCAACCTTATTTTAAATGATGAAATAATTTCATTGATTATCAAGTCTCTTAGTTCTATATACTCTATCTTTCATTTTATAATTGGTAAAGATAGTATACAAAAAAATACAAGTCCATTAAATCTATTTTATTTTCCATTATTAAAAAAATCACTATTTCTCCCTTATAAAATTTTACCATTACTTACGTTTTAAAACCGCTTTTTCAGATAAAAACAAAAGTAATAGTAGACCCTATTAGAAAATTTTTCTAAAAATTTTCATCATAATAATTTGTAAATAAATTTTAATTAATTAAAACTTTTACAATTAATTAAGTAATAATTAATCTAATTCATCAATCATATATTGATAAAAAAAATTATCTTATCTGTTTTTAAAAAAAATGATTAATATCAGAATAGTAACTCCATATTGTTTCGTTTTCTTTCGTAATTTTGCTACTAAAATAAAACCAAACATTTGTGAAAACAGAATTATCTAATTCTAGTAAAACTAACACTTGGGATGTAATTGTTATCGGAGGAGGTGCGACCGGTGCCGGAACTGCCCGAGATTGTGCAAGGAGAGGATTGCGTACGCTTATGTTAGAGCGTCACGATATAGCTACAGGAGCTACGGGAAGAAATCACGGATTACTACATAGCGGCAGCCGTTATGCAGTTACTGATAGAGAATCCGCTGAAGAATGTATCAAAGAAAATATGATCTTAAAACGTATCGCCAGCCATTGTGTTGAAAAAACAGACGGTCTTTTTTTAACCTTACCGGAAGACGATATTGCTTTTCAATCTAAATTTATAGAGGCTTGCCATACTGCAGGAATTGATGCTAAAGCCATCGACCCTAAAGAGGCATTACATTTAGAGCCTTCTGCGAATCCTTCTATAATCGGTGCAGTAGTTGTACCGGATGGAACTGTAGATCCGTTCCGTTTAACTCTTTCTAATATAGTAGATGCTAAACAACATGGAGCAACCATTGAAACCTACCATGAAGTTTTAGGATTAATTAAAGAGCAGAACAGAGTTATCGGAGTAAAAGTTTATGATCATATAACTAAACAGGAAAAAAATTTATATGCTTCTGTAGTAGTAAATGCCGGAGGAATATGGGGTCAAAAAATTGCGGAGTATGCTGATTTAAAAATAAAAATGTTTCCTGCTAAAGGATCGCTTCTTATTTTTGGACACAGAGTTAACAATATGGTATTAAACCGTTGTCGTAAACCTGCGGACTCTGATATCCTCGTACCCGGAGACACCATTTGTTTAATAGGTACAACTTCCACCCATGTCCCTTACGAAGAAATTGACAACATGTATGTTACTCCTGAAGAAGTAGACATCTTAATCCGTGAAGGTGGAAAACTATCCCCTACCCTGCTTCAAACCCGAATATTACGTGGGTATGCAGGAGTGCGACCATTAGTAGCTTCCGATGATGATCCTACAGGACGTAATGTTAGCCGAGGTATCGTTTTATTAGACCATGCTACAAGAGATGGCCTGGAAGGTTTTATCACCATTACCGGTGGTAAATTAATGACGTACCGATTAATGGCTGAATGGGCTACAGACTTAGTATGTAAAAAATTAAACAATACAACTCCTTGTACAACCGCTGAATCCAATCTTCCGGGATCTCAACAAAGTACTGAAGAAATAAATCAAAAAATGACTTCAGTACCAACTACCATACGTAAATCTGCCATTTATAGATTGGGAGATATGGCAGAGAATTTAAAAGCAAAAAAGGTTACGGAAAATAGTTTAGTTTGTGAATGTGAGGAAGTATCAGTCGGAGAAGTCGAATATGCTATTAATGAATTACATGTCAACAATCTAATTGATCTTCGTAGAAGAACTCGTGTTGGCATGGGAACCTGTCAAGGAGAACTTTGTGCCTGTAGAGCAGCCGGATTAATGAACCATTATCAAGTTTTAAGCCCGGATAAATCTAAAGAAGATTTAACCATTTTCCTTAATGAAAGATGGAAAGGTATACGTCCTATTGCCTGGGGAGATACTTTAAGAGAAAGTGAATTTACCAGTTGGGTTTATGAAGGAGTATGCGGATTAGATATGACACAAGAACAAATTAAAAAAGCAAAAGATGAAATTTGATACAGTAATAGTAGGAGGTGGTTTAACCGGATTGGTTAGTGGAATTAGATTAATGCAGAAAGGGCAAAAATGTGCTATTATCTCTTCCGGACAAAGTGCTTTACATTTTTTTTCAGGTTCCTTCGATTTGTTAAACAATCTTCCGGACGGAACGCCTGTTAATAACCCGGAAGCTTCCCTATTAGAACTTTCTAAACAAGCGCCGAATCATCCATATACCAAAATGGGCGAATCTAAATTTAAAGAATTAGCCCAAGAAGCTAAAAATTTTCTAAATGAAATTGGAATAAAAATCCAAGGGTCTTCAACTAAAAATCATTATCGAATTACCCCTATGGGTATGATAAAACCCACTTGGTTAACCATGCCAAATTTTGCTTTTTTTGAAGATGGAAAATTTCCGATTAAAAAAGCAGCAATTATAAATGTTGAGGGATTTTTAGATTTTAATCCTGATTTTATTTCCGAAGCATTTGAAAAAATAGGTGTGGAAACTACCATCAACTATTTCAACTTACCGGAATTAAATACAATCAGAAAAAATCCGAGCGAATTTAGATCTACTAACCTCTCCTTTGTATTTGACAAAGAAGATAACCAAGATCTTCTGGCTAAAATTCTCACTGAAAAAAGTCAAGGATGCGATGCTATTATTTTCCCTGATTGTATTGGCTTTAGAAATTCGGATGTATTACCTAAACTCATTCAAAAGGTAGGAAAACCTATATATTTAATACCGACCTTCCCTCCTTCCCTAGTAGGTGTTAGTACTCAATTATATCTAAAAGATTATTTCACAAAATTGGGCGGTATTTTTATGCTGGGAGACAGCGTAACCCATGCCAACATTGAAGGAAATCAAGTTACCGAATTATATACACTTAACCACGGAAATATTCCAATTTCTGCCAAAAACGTAATACTTTCTTCCGGAAGCTTTTTTAGTCAAGGATTATTAGCTGATAGTAAACAAGTTTATGAACCTGTATTTGACCTCGATACGGATTATTTACAAGATCGAGCAGATTGGTATAATCGTAATTTATTTGAAAAGCAAAATTATCAACAGTTTGGTGTTAAAACTGACAAAAATTTTCACGGTATAAAAAACGATATGCCTATCGATAATCTATATGTGGCAGGTGCCATTCTTAGTGGATTCAATCCATTAAAAGAAGGATGCGGTGCAGGTGTTTCCTTTTTATCCGCATTATATGTAGCTGAACAAATTTTAATCAAAGAAAAGACCTATGAACCTATTGCTCAATAAAAGTGAAAATAATTTCGAACAATGCATTAAATGTACGATCTGTACGGTGTATTGTCCCGTATCCAAAGTAAATCCCGATTATCCGGGACCAAAACATTCCGGCCCTGATGGAGAAAGATTACGTTTAAAAGACCCTGAATTTTATGACGAATCTTTAAAATATTGTATTAACTGCAAAAGATGTGAAGTTGCTTGTCCATCTAACGTTAAGATTGGTGATATAATCCAGATAGCTCGCATTAAATACAGCAAGAAAAAACCTATTTTAAGAGATGTAATTCTTGCTCACACGGACTTTATGGGTACACTGGCTACTCCATTTGCTCCTATTGTGAATGCAATGACTTCTTTTAAACCGGTTAAAAGCTTAATTGAACCTATCTTAAAAATAGATAAGAGAAGAAGCCTTCCCAAATATTCATTCGGTACGTTCAGAAGTTGGTACAAAAATGTTGCTGAAGAACAAAAAAAATATCCAACACAAGTATCTTATTTTCACGGTTGTTACGTAAATTATAATAATCCGCAGCTTGGAAAGGATATGATCAAAGTTCTTAACTCATTGAACATAGGGATTCAACTTCTTGAAAAAGAAAGATGTTGTGGTATTGCTTTAATATCAAACGGTTTTATAGATAAAGCTAAGAAAAACGCGACTATCGATGAAGCAGAAATTCGCAAATCCGTAATAGACAAAAAACTTCCGGTAATCACTACTTCTTCTTCCTGTACGTTTACTGTACGTGATGAACATTCTCATCTTTTGGGAGTAGATAATAGTTCCGTTAAAGATCAAGTAGAATTAGCTACTCGATACATTTACCGATTACTGAGTTCTTCTGACACTAAACTTAAGTTTAAAAATAAACCTTTAAAAATTGCGTATCATACCCCTTGTCACATGGCAAAATTAGGATGGACGTATTATTCCGTTGAATTGTTAAAACTTATACCAAATGTAGAAGTAACCGTTTTGGAATCTAATTGTTGCGGAATTGCCGGAACTTTTGGATTTAAAAAAGAAAATCACGAAGTTTCTAAAAAAATTGGTGATCCATTATTTAATCAAATAGAAACGGGAGGTTTTGATCTTGTTGCAACCGATTGCGAAACTTGTAAATGGCAAATCGAAATGTTTACCACTAAAAAATGTGAACATCCCCTTAGTATAATTGCCAATGCATTAGAGGATTGATATTATATTTTCAGTAAAAAACCCTTATGAAAAATCATAAGGGCTTTTTTTATAAACAAATCAAAATTTATTTGGCTACAATTACTTCTATTCCATTATCTTCTAAAGTGGTAAGATCTTTTTCCGTAATATCATTATCTGTAATCAAAACATCTACTTTATCCAGAGAACAAATCTGACCAAACCCTCTTTTATTTATTTTAGTTGAATCTGCCAAAACAATGACTTTCTCCGATTGCTCTATCATTACTTTATTAAGATGGGCTTCTGTTGAATTGGAGGTTGAAAGACCAAAGTCCAGGTCTATGCCATCTATTCCCAAAAACAATTTATTACATGAAAATTTTTTTAATTCGGACTCTGCTAAAGATCCTATTACGGAAATGGAGCTTTTCCTTAGATTTCCCCCCAGCTGAATTACATCAATAAAAGAATCCTTACTCAACTCCATAGATACACTTAACGAAGAGGTAATGATCGTTAATTTTTCATATCCTGAAATGATTTTTGCTAAATAATATACAGTAGTTCCTGAAGCTAAAATAATAAAATCCTGATCGTTAACGAACTTAAGTGCAGCTTTCGCTATTTTTTGTTTTTGCATTACTTGCACAAATTCTTTTTCGTTAATATTTTTTTCGAAAGCATAGAGAGGCTGCTTACTTGCTCCACCATGTGTTCTATATAAAAGACCGGTATTTTCCAAATATTGAAGATCCTTTCTGATAGTAACCGCCGAAACATTTAATTTTTCACAAAGCTCATTAACTTTAGTGAAATTATGCTCATCTAATTCATCGATAATAAGTTGCTGCCTTCTATTAAGCTTAATCATGATCAGGAATTTTTGAAAGTTTAAAGTTAAGAATAAAATCTAAATCTTTATTGCATTTTATCAATATGTCAATTAAATTATCATTAACAACTATACAGCCAATAAATTATTTTATTTTTATTCCATTAATTAACAGCCTGCACCTTTATTTTATCAAATTTTTAACTAAAATTTATAGGAATTTCAACAGAAAATTGTATATTAAAAAATTTCATACTGTTTCGTATTGTTTTTTTTGTAATTTTACCGACAACAGAAAAGAAGCAAAAAACAATTAAATTAAAACAAAATGAAACGAAGTGATCAATTATCAAAACTAAATACAAATTCTGAATGGGATGTAATTATAATTGGTGGCGGTTCAAGTGGTTTGGGAGCAGCTGTAGATGCAGCAACAAGAGGATATAAAACCGTTTTATTTGAAGCTCATGATTTTGCAAAAGCAACATCAAGTCGTTCTACAAAATTACTTCATGGAGGTGTTCGATATTTAGCACAAGGAGATATTGCCTTAGTAAAAGAGGCACTAAGAGAAAGAGGTCTTTTGGAAAGAAATGCCAGTCACCTTGCGAAAAAACAAGTTTTTGTTATACCTAACTATAAATGGATTGATGGTCCTTTTTACACCATTGGGCTAAAAATATATGATATGCTTTCGAAAAAACTTAGCTTAGGAAAATCCGAGCATATCAGTAAAAGCAAAGCGCTGGAAATGCTACCTACTGTAGAACCTAACGGTCTACATGGAGGGGTAATATATTATGATGGACAGTTTGACGATTCTCGTATGGCTGTAAATCTTGCCCAAACTGCTGTAGAAAATGGGGGAGCCATCTTAAACTATATGAAAGTAACCGGTTTAATCAAAGATGATAAAAACCAAATTACAGGTGTAAAAGTTAAAGACGAAATTAACGGTACCGAATACGAAGTAAAAGGAAAGGTAGTATTAAATGCCACCGGTGTATTTACTAATGATATTCTTAATATGAATGACCCTAACCATAAAAAAACAGTTGTTCCAAGTCAAGGGATCCACTTAGTATTAGACAAATCATTCTTACCGGGAGATAATGCTTTGATGATTCCTAAAACCAGCGACGGAAGGGTATTATTTGCCGTTCCATGGCATAACAGACTAGTGGTAGGTACCACAGATGTATTAGTTGATCACCCAAGTTTAGAGCCTAGAGCTTTGGAACAAGAAATTGAATTTGTACTTAATACAGCATCTCAATATCTTATTAAAAAACCTACTCGAAAAGACGTATTATCCATCTTTGCGGGACAAAGACCATTAGCGGCTCCTGACAAAGAAGGAGGAAGCACTAAAGAAGTATCTAGAAATCATAAAATTTTAGTTTCAGAAACCGGATTATTAAGTATAATCGGTGGAAAATGGACAACCTTCCGACAAATGGCAGAAGACTTTATAGATAAAGCCATAGAGACCGGAAAAATTGATCGTAAACCTTGTAAAACAGTTAATCTTTCCATTCACGGGAATATGCCGGCAGATCAAGTTGACAGAACCAATCATTTATATGTTTATGGTTCGGATATACCGGCTATCAAAAAACTTCAGCAAGAAAATCCTGAATATGCAGAAAAAATCCATCCAAACCATGACTATACAAAAGCTGAAATTGTATGGGCTGTTAGACAAGAGATGGCGCAAAAAGTTGAAGATATATTAGCCCGAAGAGTTCGACTATTATTTGTTGATGCGCGCGCTGCTATAGATGCAGCTGAATCGGTAGCAAAAATTATAGCTAACGAATTAGGATATGATGACAATTGGGTTGCTAAAGAAACTAAAGAGTTCCAAGATTTAGCCAAAGGATATTTATTAGTTAATTACTAAAATAAGTTGTCTATCATTTTTTCATTAAAAAAATAATTAACTCTATTATAAATTTAAAAAAATGTCAAATTTTTTAGCTCCACCTAAGCCTATTGAACGTAAGCCGGAATCGGAAGTTAAATCTTCCTATACGCAATTGAGGCTTCAGGTCTTCATAGGAATATTTATAGGATATGCCGCCTATTATCTTGTTAGAAAAAACTTTTCATTGGCTATGCCTTATTTAGTTGAAATGGGTTTTTCTAAATCAGACCTCGGAATTGCCTTTTCATTCAATGCTACTGCGTATGGTTTATCTAAGTTCATTATGGGTGGTATTTCAGATAGAAGTAATGCAAGAAAATTCCTTCCTTTAGGATTAATTTTAGCTGCGGTTTCAACCATTATAGCAGGAACTTCCATAGGAATGTATAATATTACCGTAATGGCCGTTTTCCAATTTTTAGTGGGTTGGTTCGGGGGTATGGGTTGGCCTCCCTGCGGACGTGTGATGACTCATTGGTTTTCTGTTAAAGAAAGGGGAACAAAAATGGCTATATGGAATTTAGCTCACAATGTTGGTGGTGGATTATTAGGTCAGGTAACCAAATGGGGAATTCTTTTCGCTTCATCTCTTAGTATGAGTGTTCTAAGCTGGAAAGTAGGAATGTTTTGGTTTCCTGCAGGAATTGCCATCCTAATCGCTATAATTTCTTATATTCTTATTCGTGACAATCCTCAAGCATGCGGCTTGCCGAGCATTGAAGAATATAAAAATGATTTCCCTCCTAATTATTCTAAAGATTCCGAAAAAGTATTATCGACTAAAGAAATATTTTTCAAATACGTTTTAAATAACAAAATGCTTTGGTTCGTTGCATTCGCTAACGCCTTTGTTTACTTTATCCGATACGGAGTACAAGACTGGGCTCCAACTTATCTTTCAGAAGTAAAAGGATATTCCCAAAGTGATATCAGCAATGCCTATACCTATTATGAATTGGCTGCTATACCGGGAACCTTATTATGTGGTTGGGTTAGTGATAAGATATTTAAAGGGAAAAGAGCCATGACTACCATTATATTTATGTTATTGGTAATTGTATCAATAGTTGTGTATTGGCAAAATCCGGACAGTAAATTAGTTGATTTAATCGCATTAACTTCAATTGGATTCTTTATCTATGGTCCGGTGATGTTAATAGGTGTTCAAGCATTAGATTTAGCTCCTAAAAATGCTGCAGGAACTGCTGCAGGTCTTACCGGTTTCTTCGGTTATTTTATCGGTACTTCATTACTTGCTAATATAGTTATGGGAAAAGTAGTTGAATCCCTTGGATGGTCGGCAAGCTTCCAATTGTTAATTGGCAGCGGCATTTTATCCATTATATTTATGGCTTTCACTTACAAAAAAGAACAAGAATTGGATAAAAATAAATAACAATATAAAAATACATTCTTTTTCTGTTTTTAATAAGTTTTGATTGTGATAAAATTTTTTGGAATGAATTACAAATGGATGTATAAATCCATTACTGAATAAAAGCTCTGATTTAATTGAAAATTATTTGAAAAAATAATGATTGATAAAAGATAAAACTTGAGTTATAAAATAAGAGTTAAAAATTCTGTTTTAGATATGATGTAAATAGAGCCACCAATAAAATTTTTCACAATCAAAACCTATTAGCATTTAAAAGAAATACCATCAAGTAGCAAGATATCTCAAAAATTAAATTCAAACTAAATTCACTTTTTTATAATAGTTATATGAGAAATAATAAGCTGGTTACATTAGCATGTTTAAGTATGATAGCTTTATCATGTAGTAGCGATGATAACGCATCCACAAACAGTAAAGAAGAAGTTCTTCATTTATCTCCTGAAATGCAAAAAGTAAGGGATTACGTTCCTGAAAATGCCGTAATAGGTCACAGAGGAACCTCTTATTGGGCACCGGAGTCTACAGAGTCCGCATATAGATGGGCACGAAATATGGGAGCAGATTATTTGGAAGCTGATCTTCAAATTACCAAAGACAGCGTAATTTTAGTAGTGCATGACAATGTACTGACCCGAACGTCCAACATTAAAGATATCTATCCGGACAGAGCAACTCAACCTGCCTCTACCTTTACTTATGAAGAATTATTAAAGTTGGATGCCGGTACTTGGTTTAACCATGATAAAAATACATCACCCGACAGAGCTAGACCAAGCTTCTCCTCTCAAAAACAATATATCAGCACCTTGGAAGACTTACTAATGTTTGCACAAGGAAAACGTTTAAAAAGAGATGCTAACGGAGAAAGAATTTGGAAAAAAACAAACGGAAAATATACTTTTGAATATGAAAATGATCCGGCAGATAATGGAAACAGACCCGGAATTTATATTGAAACTAAAGAGCCCAGTTTAAATCCCGGAATAGAGCATGCTTTAGTAAAGGAATTGAATCGACATGGATGGAACATTATTGAAAAACCGGCTACAGAAACCGCCCATTTCAAAAATGGTAAAGTAAATGTCGGAAATACCAATGGAAAAGTTGTATTACAGACTTTTTCTCATAATAGCTTACTGATTTTAAAAGATTTATTTAAAGGAAAAATTCCAACCGCTTTATTATTTTGGAAAGGTACCGGTCCGGATGATATACATGATGACCAACAAGCCACTTATATAAAGCATATTAATTTCGGAATTGAAAATTTAGCACAGTTTATTGGTCCTTCTATTGCCGGAGGAACTCCACCCGACAATTGGCCGGAATTATTAAATCCTTGGCAAGCAGAATTAATACACCAATCAGGCATGAAAATACATCCTTACTCTTTCGATAATGAGGGACAAATGATTAAATATTTTTCTTTTTATGATGGAATGTTTACCAATCAATCGGATCTAACAATTCGTTTCTATCATGAAAAGCAACTCAGAGAAGGAGGACCGGCTTATCAAGATGCTAAAACTATATTGACAGATTTAGGCTACTAAACAAAAAAATTATAGGTTATTTTCAATTTTATTACTTCGATATAGTTTAAATGTTGTTTTCTTAAGAAGTTTAACAAAATTGAAAATAACCCTTTCATCAAACAGTAAAAAACTACTTATCAAAATTTCACCTAATTAAAATTTTAAAATTAGATACGCGTCAATTGTTTACTATTACATTTCATTTTTTAATTAGATCCTACTAATAAAAATAATCTTATAAAAAAACACGAAGTAAAAAATCTAGCCATTAGTTAATCAATAAAAAATAAATAAGTCAAAATAAAAAATAAAATAAATATTAACATTACAAAAAAAAGATCATGAAAAAACTAATACTTGCACTATTAGTAGTTGGATTCACTTCCATGAATGCTCAAAAATTAGCAAAATCAGGGAGTAGCTACAAACTAAAAAAAGTTATTCCTGTTGAAGGAAGACAAGGTATTGCTATAGACAAAGATTACTACTATGTATCAAGCAGCACAGCTTTATTCAAATACGATAAAAATGGGAATCTAATTACAAAAAACGATAAACCATTTACCAAATTTGAAAAACAAGTAAATCATTTCGGAGATATCGATATTTATAATGGAGAAGTTTATACCGGAGTTGAATTTTTTGATTCAGGAGTTGTACGCAACATTCAAATTGCCGTTTACGATGCTGAAACTTTAGATTATAAATATTCTATAGACTTTGGAGAAATTGAACAACCGGAAGTTAGTGGTATTACCATTGACAGAAAGAACAACATTGCATGGATGTCTGATTGGACTTCCGGATGGTATGTATACAAATATGATTTAAAAACTAGAAAATATATTGGTAAAGTTCATTTACAACCCTCTCCACAATGGCAACAAGGGGTTTATCATATTGATGGAAAACTTTTAATAACTTCTGATGACGGGGATTCCGATATTCCGGAAGCAGATAATGTTTATATTGCTGACGTAAGCGATCCGAACCAAACTCGTGCGGAAGTTTCTTTATTTAGATCAATTCCTGAATTTAAAAGAGCCGGAGAAATTGAAGGTCTTTCAATTGATCCTGTAACCAATGACCTTGTTATCCTTAATAATAGAGGAGCAATCATTAAAATGGGTATGCCGTCCGGATTCTACCCGGGCTATGACAGAGAAATTCACGAATTGTATATTTTTGAAAAAACTAAAAAATAATTCTCTTTCGTTCCACTTATTAACAGAATAAGATAAGGCAAAGCATTAAATACTAAATCTTTGCCTTATTTCAACAACTACATTACGAAACCAATTAATTACTAAACAAAAACAACTAACATGAAATTTAAACGCAGTTTATCTCTTTTCTTTACGGCAGCATTTATTTTAGGCTATGGCCAAAAAGCCTCCCTGGATAAATTCCAACAAGACAGCGATTCTATTAAAAAAAGACCTTCACTTGTGGAACGTATGAACAGCGATAGCTCCCAGCTTTCTCAAGGTATTAAGTTAAATTTTATTAAAGAATTAACGGGAGGAGATGAAAATAGCTTTACTCCTACTCTGAAATACGGAATCGGTATGGTTCTGGAAACTATTTACCAACAAGTTCCTAGTGAAAAAGGACCTCATAAAGAAGCAAATTCAAGCTATAATTTTCAACCGGCTGCATTCAAAATAGGATTCTTACATACAGATATGGCTATATCTACTAAATTGAGCGCCAGCATAACTTGGAACCTACACGCAAGCAAAATTTCTGATGCTTTCATTAAATATAACTTCCATCCGTTGCTTAATTTACAGTTAGGACGTTTTAAAGGAGCCGGAAACAGAGCTGCTAATGAAACATCTGCTTATGACTTAGATTTAGCCGACTTTACTTATACATCTGAAAATCAAAGTGCAGCTCAAGGAGCTCCTGATTTAAGACATTATGGTATTAACGTTTCAGGTAACGTTAAAAATTTTGTACGATATGCCTTCTTTTTGCATAATAGCGACAGCAATCGAGACAGATATTGGTCTTCATTCAACGATGGTCCATCGGAAGGACAAGGAAACCACGGTTTAGAATTTAAAAGCTGGGATGCATCCCTACGTTTTTTCCCTGTAAAAAATGTCGAATTCGGTGGTCATATGGGTGCTGTTAATCTTCCGGGAATGGGCTTTAAACAAGCTTGGGCTTATTCAGGGTTTTTATATTATATAAATCCTAACAAATACAAATTTAAATTTGATTATGGTACTTACAAAAATGTACGATTTACAAGCGTTGATGAAAATGGAAATACTATATTTGTAACCCCTAACAATATGGATTATACTAAACATGATTTTGTTAAGGTTAATAAGTTAGGTTACTCTTTATTAGCAGGATTTAATATTACTCCAAAAATTGAACCTGTTGCAAGATTTGAATATTTCAATCAAGGAAATAAAGATATTTCCGGATTTGACTATGAAAAGCTTTACTTATATACTGCCGGGGTAAATTTCTATTTATACCCTAACAGTCCAAGAATGGCAAAAATAACAGCGTTCTATCAGCATAGAGCGGAAACCGGTGGACCAAGCATTGCTAATGATTGGTTCGGGTTGAGTTACCAAATCGTATTATACAATAATACGAAAGGAGTTTTTTAACATAATAAAAAACATATAAAATTTAAAATACATTTAAAAAAAGATCTTTAAATTACTAATCATCCTATTTTAAATGTATTTTTTGTTTTATTTTATACGGACAAATTAAATAACTAAAATCAATAAAGATGAAAGAAAAATTCATTTTAGCTTTAGATCAGGGAACTACATCTTCCAGAGCTATTTTATTTAATCATGGAGGAGAAATAGTATCGGTTGCACAAAAAGATTATACCCAATACTTTCCAAAACCGGGATTAGTGGAACATCACCCTGAAGAAATTTGGTCTTCGCAAATGTCTGTTGCTGCCGAAGCAATAGCTAAAAAAGGTATATCCGGATTGGATATAGCTGCGATTGGTATTACCAACCAAAGGGAAACCACAATTGTATGGGACAGAGAAACCAGTGAAACCATTTACAATGCTATCGTTTGGCAAGACAGAAGAACTTCCAAATATTGTGATGAACTTAAAGAACAAGGTTTAACTGATATGATCCGAGAAAAAACCGGTTTAATACTGGATGCGTATTTCTCAGGTACAAAATTAAAATGGATATTGGACAACGTTCCGGGAGCAAGAGAAAAGGCTGAGCAAGGAAAACTTTGTTTTGGTACAGTAGATACTTGGTTGGTATGGAAACTTACCAGAGGAAAAATGCACGTTACCGACGTTTCTAATGCTTCTCGTACCTTATTGTTTAATATTCATACTTTGGAATGGGATGAAGATTTATTAAAATTATTCAACATTCCTAAATCTATGCTTCCTGAAGTAAAACAAAGCAGTGAAGTGTATGGTGAAACCTCCACTACTCTATTCTCAACAAAAATTCCTATTTCAGGTATTGCCGGAGATCAACAAGCTGCTTTATTCGGTCAATTGTGTACAAATAAAGGAATGGCGAAGAATACATACGGTACAGGGTGTTTCTTATTAATGAATACAGGTGAAAAACCGGTTTTATCTAAAAATAATTTATTAACTACTATTGCGTGGAAAATTAATGGTAAAACTTATTATGCGCTTGAAGGTAGCGTTTTCGTTGGTGGAGCGGTAGTACAGTGGTTAAGAGACGGAGCTAAAATTGTTAAAACCTCTGCTGACACTGAAAATTTAGCTAAAACTGTTTCTGATAATGGTGGGGTATATTTTATTCCTGCATTAACGGGCTTAGGTGCTCCGTACTGGGATCCCTATGCTCGTGGAGGAATTTTAGGAATTACTAGAGGAACTACCGATGGACACATTGCCAGAGCTACTTTAGAAGGTATTGCATACCAAGTGTATGATTTAATAAAAGCTATGGAAGCTGACTCCGGCGTTCATGAAATTGAACTTCGAGTTGACGGGGGTGCTTGTGCTAACAATTTAATGATGCAATTCCAATCTGATATTTTCGGATTTAATGTAATTAGACCTAAAACATTGGAAACAACTGCTCTAGGTGCTGCCTATTTGGCCGGATTAGCTGTTGGTTATTGGAAAAGCATTGATGAACTTCAAGCTCAACGATCTGTAGACCGTGTATTTACACCTGAAATGGATAAAGATAAAGCCGAACATTATTTAAAAGGTTGGAAAAGAGCGGTAAGCAGAGTACTTAATTGGGTTGATGATGAAGACAAATAAAGTTTTCACGCAAAGACTTTCATTTACTATAAAAATTATATAAAGCAAATTAAAGAAGTAATTAATTAATTGCTTCAACAAGTCAAGTTCTTAGCGTTGGTTTTTGTGATTTTTTGTAAAACTAATTACAATTAGAAACAGTAACTAACAATATAGTTTCTATGGATTGATTAATCATACCCGTAGCATATTTATAGATGGTTTTACTGATGCTAATTCTGAACCTAAATTTCAAATTTTTGCAGAATTCGGCATCTGTAAATCTATCTATAAAATATATTATAAAATTTAGACAAGATAATTATCAGCTTTATAATAATCTCTAAAATATTTGTACTAAATATCCTATTTTTTTAATCTAATTGATACAAAAGTTTCAATATGTTTCCGAATAATTAGCAAGAAATTATATATTCCGATAGAATATTTATATTTTTACACTCAAATTTCAATGCTGATTTAAAATAAAAAACAAACTAAAATCCATTAATATGAAAAAAATTCTTATTTTACTTACACTTCTTATATCTTCTATTTCATTATATAGTCAAGAAATAGAAAGATTAGATTTCAATCTTAGTTTACGATCCAACCACTTTTGGAGAGGTATAACTGTAACAGACGGTGCAATGGCCGACGTAGACATAAATTATGCTTTAGATCATAAAAAATATCTAAAATTGGGAGTTTGGGGCGGTATAGGTCTCGGGGATACAAACGGACAACACTATCATGAAATTAATTACTATCTACACTATAGTACGGGAAAATGGGGTGTCGGTGTATGGGATGTATTCAATTCTACCGGAAGATTAAAAGATGCTAAGGATAATGACATTTGGAATTATGATCACAAAACAACCGGACATCGATTTGATTTCAGAGGATATTTTGTTTTCTGTGACAGCTTTCCTTTAAAACTGGATTATGGAACTTCTTTTTACGGAGCAGACAGAAATGAAAAAGGAGATCAAAGATGGTCTACTTATACCGGACTAAATTATCCTATTATAAAAGGTAAAGTGGTGGATCTAGATATATTCTGCGGTGCTGCTTTTGGTCTTGCAGGAAAATCTAGCTTTTACGGTAATGAAAAACACGATTTCGACATTGTAAATGCCGGAATTACAGCTTCTAAAGATGTTACGGTTCTCGGATATAAATTACCTGTTTCTGCCACAGCCATGTGGAATCCTTCTCGCAAAGAAGCAAGAGTCCAAATCGCCACTTCATTATTTTAAAAAAAATTTTTAATTCAGATATAAAAAAAGCCGGTTTATAATAAATCGGCTTTTTTAGTTATTAAAATACTTTAAACCATTTTCGTATAAAAAATAATTTTATAAATTTACGTTTTCAGTACAAGCTAAAAATTCGGATTTTTTAATCAATTGAAGCAAAAAAGATTATTTCTATAAATGCAAACATCTATAAGAAGCTACTTAGTTCTATTATTTTTTCTCTTTTTTTCTCTACATCTTTTCTGTCAAATACACATTAAAATTGTAAATATTGAAACCAATCTACCTGTTGAAAAAGCTTTTATTTACAATGAATCAAATAGCCTGTTAGGATTTACCAATGCAGAAGGAATGATTACTTTAGATAGTAATATAAATAAAATAATCATTCGTGTTGATGGTTACTTGCCTAAAATAGAAATGATCGGCAAACTGGATAAAACTATTTATTTATTTAAAAAAATTAAAAAAAAGAGTGATCCAAAGGCTGTATCTATACTAAAAAAAGTATGGGAAAAGAGCAGTAAAAATAATGCTGATCATCTCAATGCGTATAAGTTTGATTCGTATGTAAAATTTACTTTAGACATGCCTTCTGATTCCGTTACTTATATTAATCATCCTAAAAGAAAACTGGATACTTTAAACAATAAATTAAAAGGATTTTTAGAAAAAAGCATGGTTTTCATTGGTGAAAGAACTATGCTTTATGAATATGATAAAAAATATGGTAAAAAAGCCATTGTAACAGCTTATAAAGCAGGAGGATTTAGTAATCCACAATTTTTTAATTTTTCCATTGCAAAATCAATGGTCAATGATTATCCTGAAATGCTTAAGCCCAGGGAAACGCAGGGAACTATATCCCGATTGGTAGACAGTGTCTATATTAACAACAGAAAAACATATGTTATCTATACCTATTCTCATGGAAAAAGTGAAGCTCAATTTTACAAAAATCTAACAGTTTTTGTAGATTCTGAATCGTATGCGCTCGTAAAATTAATTGGCAATAATTCGAAAATCTCCAATATATATTACGAAATAACTTATGCTCCCTATGAAGGAATTTGGTATACAGAAGATGAATATATGAAGACAGAAATTTTAAGCAGTAATTTCATCAAAAAAATAAATAAACTACTGCCTAAGGGATTGCATTCTATAACTCGATTAACTACTACGGCAACCATAGATTCTCATGTAACCAATTTCACTAACGATGTTTCTTATACTGCTAATGACTTCAAAGGATATGAATATGTTATCTCAAAAGAAGTTTCCCACAATGCAGATGAAAAAATTTCAGCACTGCGAGACGATTCTTTAACTCATCGCGAAGCTACTACTTATAATGAATTATACCGAATATCAAAAGAATACAAACTGGAACCTAAATTACGATTTTTAAGAAAACTTACCGAGGGGGATCTGGAATTGGGATTTTTTAATTTTGATATATACAGTATATTTAGTCATAACCTGTATGAATCTTTCCGTTATCAACTAGGAGGGCATACAAACCATAAATTCAGTAAAAATACTCGTATTGGAGGGTATATAGCTAAAGGAACCCGAGATGAGGAAGTTAAAGGAGGTGCAGATGTAACATTTTTTGTTAATAAGCACCAAGGTGGAGAATTATCTATAAAAGCAGAAACCGATGTGCTGCCGGTGGGAAGAACCAAAATTAAGTATTTAACTCCAAAAGATGAGCTTACGGCTAAAACCAATAATATTTACAACGGTGATTATTTTAGCTATAGGAAAGTAGAATTATCGTATCAACAAGATTTTTTAAAAAATATTGATATTACTTTTGCGGTTGATTTCCAAAGACAACGGGTGAATTTTCATTATAAATTTAAAGATTACGATGAAAGTACTTGGTTTAACTATGTTAATACTGCCATACGTTTACGATATGCTCCCAATGTAAAATATATCGAATCAAATAACGGAAAATATACATTACAAGATAAGCCTCCTTATTATTATTTTACTTACGCTAAATCTTGGAAATTATTTGAAAACAGTACAGGTATTCATCGTTTATACCTCTCGGCTTTATATACTTTTTTGTCCAAATTAGGTAAAACTGAAATTATCGGGAATATAGGAGCCACTTTCGGAGATACTCCAATTATAAATTCTTTCGAGGGCAACGGGGTTGCGAAGCACGGAAACAGTATTTGGGGAAGATTTGCTTTTAAAGGCTTTCAAAGTTTTGAAACTATGAGACCTTCCTCCTTTTTTTCAGATAGATTTATTTCTTTCCAATTTACCCACCATTTCCGTCCTTTACGCGTAAGTGAATTTAAATCTCTACATTTTGCCGTATTATACAATGGTCTTATAGGATGGATGCCGAATAAAGATATTCATTCGCTTTTTGAATTCGATGTTCCTAAAGATTATTACCAGGAAGTTGGTTTTGAAGCAAATAAGCTATTATTAGGCCTGGTAGGTGTTGGCGTATATGCTCGTTTAGGCGCTTATAAAGTTGGGAATTTAGATCAAAATATGTCTATTAAGTTAACTATGGAATTATAATTTTCAAATAAACACATATTGATTTTACAAGCTCATACATTACTATAAATCAATATAATATTTTAATTATTTATATACTTCGGGATTAACGACACAAGGTAATTTTTCTCCTTTTAAACCGGCAATAATATTTTTAGCACACAAAGCCGACATCGCATTTCGCGCTTCTATAGTTGCTGATCCGATATGAGGCGTAACCGCAACATTTTCCATGCTTAATAAAGGGTTATCTGCTTTCATGGGTTCGGGATCTGTTACATCTAAACCGGCTCCCCAGATTTGACCTTCTTGGATGGCCTGTATTAAATCTTTTTCATTAACCATGGGACCTCTGGCCGTATTTATTAAAATAGATGTTTTCTTCATTTTTTTAAACGCCGTGGCATTAAAAATACCTTTATTTTCATCTGTTAAAGGCGCATGTAAACTTATTACATCCGATTGTTCCAATAATTCTTCAAAAGAAACATAATGCGCTCCTAATTCTTTTTCGGCATCTTCTTGTTTATGCCTATTATTATAAAGTATATTCATCCCATATGCATTTTTACATTTTTGAGCCATTTTGATTCCTATACGTCCCATACCAAATATGCCTAAGGTCTTTCCATTTAATTCTTGCCCTAAATATTCTACTGATAAAAAACCGGGCTTCCAATTTCCTTCGATTATCCTTCGATAATTAAAAAAAGCTTTTCTGGAAACATTCAACAGTAACAAGAAAGCAATGTCTGCCGTTGCATTACTGAGAACATCCGGGGTATTTCCCACTGGTATGCCCAAACGTGTGGCTGCTTGGATATCGATATGATTATAACCAACCGAAAATGTGGAAATAACTTTCAAATTTGTAACTTCTTTAAAAAAACTTTCCGGCACAGGAGACATCACATTTATATATGCGTCGGATTGTTTACATTTATCTATTAATTCTGCAAGGGTAATAGGTTCCGAATTTGTCCACATTTCGACCTCATAACCTGCCTTTTTCAGCATGTCTACTCCTACTTCCGGTATTTTGCCGGATATAAATACTTTCATATATTTTAAATGTTAAAATAATAAAGTCCGGTATATTAGCCGGACTTTATCTATGGGTTTATAATTTTAAGGATTGGTTGACCATAAAGATGCATTTGCCAACAAGGCTCGTTTATTTAACTTAAGAATATCAACCACTAATTCTGCAAAATCTTCCGGCTGTAAAACTTTTTCCGGATTTCCATCCGTAATTTTTAATAATTTTACAGACATGTCTGATGCAATGGTACTTGGTGTAAGAGTTGTAACTCTTATGTTGTGCTTCCTCATCTCATACATCAATGATTCCGACAAGGATATTAAACCGGCTTTTGAAACACTATAGGCTGAAGTGTTTGCGCCCCCTTTTAATCCAGCCGTGGATGAAACATTAATGATATCTCCTCCTTTTTTTTCAATCATTGCAGGCAAAACTGCTCTTGACATGAAATAAGGTCCGAAAAGATTGGTTTGTACAATATTTTGCCACTGATCAACAGGCATATCCAAAAAACTTTGAAATGCTGAAATTCCCGCATTGTTGATCAAAATATCAAAGGATCCGAAACTGTTTTGTAATTTTTCCATTTCCGTTTCAACTTCTTTTTGATTGGAAACATCAAAAATTGAATATGCAGCTTGTATTCCTTTTCCTTCTAATTCCTTTACAGTTTCCTTAACTGTTTTTTCATCTCTTCCTGTAATAGCTACATCTACCCCTTCAGCAGCCAGAGCTAAAGCCACTGCTTTTCCTAATCCTCTGTTTCCACCTGTAACTATTGCTTTTTTACCTGTCAGTTTTTCCATAATAATTCTTTATATGATTTTATAATTTTGCTAATTCCGAATCGATAAAATCCATTTGTTCTTTGCTGATTTTTACTTCAGCAGCTTTTGCATTTTGTTTTGCTTGTTCTGCATTTCTTGCTCCGGCCAAGGCTATGGTAATACCCGGTTGTTCAGCAGTCCATTTTAGTACTAACTGAGCCAGTGTTGCTCCTTGATCATCTGCAATATGTTTAATTTTAGCCAAGAAATCATCAATTCTTTTAATACTATCCGGTTGGTACATCTTCATATCCCTTCGGGCATCACCTTCTTCAAATTTATGATCCGGTTTAATTTTGCCGGTTAATAATCCTCTTTCCATTGGACTATAAGCTAAGATAGACTTTTTATTTTTAATACAGTAAGGAACTATATCTTTTTCTATTTTACGATTTAACATGCTATAAGGAACCTGATCGGAAAGTATTTTGCATGCTTTATTTGCTGCTTCAATTTGTGAAGTGGAGCAATTACAAACGGATGCATGACGTACTTTTCCTTGCTCGATTAATTTTGCAACTGCTTCAAACGTTTCTTCAATGGGTGTAACGGTTTCCGGCCAGTGCAGTTGATATAGATCTATATAATCGGTTCCTAAACGTTTTAAACTTTGTTCGCATTCATGGATAACACTTTCCTTTCCAGCATATTTATATATATCGATATCTTTTCCTGAATTGTCTTTACTGTGCATGGCTAAATCTCCTTTAGCTAAATCCCAACGCATTCCAAATTTAGTTAAAATTTGGACTTTATCTCTAGGAATTCCTTTTATAGCTTCTCCTACTATAGATTCACTGGTTCCTTGTCCATATATAGGAGCTGTATCGATAGATGTTATTCCTGCATCGTGAGCTGATTTGATTGCTTCAACGGCAACTTTTCTTTCTGTTCCTCCCCACATCCAGCCTCCGGCAGCCCAAGCTCCAAAAGTTATTACCGATAAAGATAAATCTGAATCGCCTATTTTTCTATGTTCCATGTTTTTTAGGTTTTTGATTAATTTTAATTATTGTTGTTATTTTTATCTTTTTAATCTTATCTTTTATAAGATTTATTTAAAATTATTAATGAAAATATTATACCAACGCAAGATTTTATAAACAAAAATTTTACAATTATCCAGTTTTTATAATTATTTTAAATATTCTATCTTTTCAATTCTGTTTCTCTAATTTTATTTCATATAAAAACCGTATTAAAATATTTTATCCACAATACAGTGAAAAATTTATCCATTCGTAACATATTACAAGTTAAATATTTATTCATAAATTATTTTTCTTTCTTTTATTATTCTTAATAGAGCCCGATAAATAATAAATGAATATAAAATAATTTATTTTTTTTATACATTTTGTTTTTATGACATTCTCATATTAAAATACTTATTACTTGTTTATTTTATTTTATTTATTAAAATTGAAGTTTTTTTTTGATAATATGTTAAGAATTCAATGAATGATTTTTAATAAAATTCTTTTAATTGTGTGTAAAAAATAAGGGTTATTTGATTTATTTTAATATTATAATTATATTTACCCTCTAAAAAAAATACCTTTTATGTCAACATTACGTTTTTATGCTTTAAAAAGGCTTCCTTATTTACAGCCTAAACATATAGAAATTCCAAAAAAATTATCTGAGCTATATTGCGAAAATGTCTTTTCAGAATCCACTATGCGCGAATATCTGACTAAAGAAGCTTATCAAAGCATTTTAGATGCGATAAAATATGGAAAGAAAATCACAAGAGAGATTGCAGATCAGGTTGCTGTTTCCATGAAAGAATGGGCTATGTCTAAAGGTGCTACCCATTATACTCACTGGTTTCAACCTTTAACGGGAGAGACAGCTGAAAAGCATGATTCTTTTTTTAATCCAATTGGAGAAGGTCGAGCCATTGAAAGATTCAGCGGTTCTTTATTAATTCAGCAAGAACCGGATGCTTCCAGCTTCCCTAATGGTGGAATACGTAATACATTCGAAGCAAGAGGTTATACCGCCTGGGATCCAACTTCACCTGCTTTCATTATTGATACAACCTTATGTATTCCTTCTATTTTTGTTTCTTATACCGGTGAGACTTTAGATTATAAAACTCCACTATTACGAGCATTACAATCGGTAGATGAAGCCGCTACTGAAGTGTGTCAAGCCTATTTTGATAAAAATGTTAGCAAAGTTTATTCTACTTTGGGTTGGGAACAAGAATATTTTTTAGTGGATTCTTCTCTTTTTCAAACTCGTCCGGATTTGGTTTTAACGGGAAGAACTCTTCTAGGTCACGCCCCTGCTAAAGGACAGCAACTCGAAGACCATTATTTCGGCTCTATTCCAACTCGCGTAAGAAATTTTATGAAAGAGTTGGAAATTGACTGTATGAGATTGGGTATACCTGTAACAACCAGACATAATGAAGTTGCTCCGAATCAATTTGAATTAGCTCCATTATTTGAAGAAGCAAATTTAGCGGTAGATCACAATTCATTATTAATGGATGTCATGAAAAAAGTAAGCCGCAGACACGGTTTAAGCATTTTATTTCATGAAAAGCCCTTTGATGGTGTTAACGGAAGCGGAAAACATAATAACTGGTCGCTTTCAACAGATACCGGAGAAAACTTATTGAGTCCCGGAAAGAACCCTAAGAAAAATCTCCAGTTCCTTACTTTTTTCATCAATACTATTAAGGCTGTACATGACTATGGTGACTTATTGCGTTCTTCAATTGCATCGGCTGGTAATGATCACAGGTTAGGTGCTAATGAAGCTCCACCTGCTATTATTTCTATATTTATTGGATCTCAGTTAACCGCTGTTTTAGATGAGTTGGAAAAAGTTACTAAAGGAAAACTTTCCCCGGATGAAAAGACTGATTTAAAATTAAATATTGTCGGAAAAATCCCTGAACTATTACTTGACAATACAGACCGTAACAGAACTTCGCCTTTTGCATTTACCGGAAATAAATTCGAATTCAGAGCTGTCGGATCTCAAGCTAATTGTGGTGAGCCTATGACCGTTTTAAACACTATAATGGCTTATCAATTACAAAAATTCAAAAAAGAGGTTGATGAATTGATTGCTAAAGGACTTAAAAAAGATGAAGCAATATTTAATATTCTTCGTGACTATATTACTGAATCAAGATCTATATTATTTGAAGGAGACGGTTATAGTGAAGATTGGGTTAAAGAAGCGGAAAAAAGAGGATTGGAAAATAAAAAAACTACTCCTGAGGCATTAAAATTTGAATTAAACAAAAAATATATTGAGCCATTTGAAAAGCTAAATATTTTATCTCATAAGGAAATTGAAGCCAGAAATGAAATCAAATTGGAAAAATATTCTAAAATGATCTCAATTGAAGCAAAGGTATTAGGAGATATGGCTCGTAATCACATTGTTCCTGTGGCTGTTGATTATCAAACTAAATTGATTGAAAATGCAAAAGGCTTAAAAGATATTTTTGGTGAAAATGAAATGAAGTCCATGTGTAAAGAGCAATTGGATCTTATTAAAAATATCTCTTCTCATATTACAGAAATTAAAAGCGGAGTAGATATATTGTTTAAAGAAAGAGACAAGGCCATCGCTATTTCAGATCCTGCTAAACAAGCTGAAACTTTTTGTAATAAAGTTAAGCCTTTATTTGATAAAATCAGAGAACATTCTGATGCATTGGAAATGCTGATAGACAACGAAATGTGGCCATTAACAAAATATAGAGAATTACTTTTTACGTTAAGATAGGCTAAATTGATTTAATTTTCAATAAATATTTATTATAGAGAGGGTTGAAGAATTATCAACCCTCTTTTTTTAATCTTTTTCTAAATATTTCTCTTATAAAATTATAAATATAAACCACTATTGAAAAAAATGTTTTTTCTTTATTTATAATGATTATAAATTTCGTACTAGTCTTTAAAAGCGGTAAATGTCATGTTTTATAAATCTATTAATCTATAATTTTAGCGCTGTTAAATTTATAAAACTAGGCTTACTATATGGCAACACCGGATTTTAAGTATCAAGAAACTTTTGAACAAGGAAAAGATCTTACAGAATACTATTTACTAACTAAAGATTATATCTCAACCTCTACATTTGAAGGAAAAGAAATTCTTAAAATAGAACCGGAAGGTTTAACTTTGCTGGCTCAACATGCATTTCATAATGTTGAATTTTTACTTCGTCCGGAACATCAAAAACAAGTAGCAAGTATACTATCAGATCCGAGCGCCAGTGAAAACGACAAGTTTGTGGCTCTTACTTTTTTACGAAATTCTGAAATCTCAGCTAAAGGAATTCTTCCTTTTTGTCAAGATACCGGAACAGCGATTATTATGGGAAAGAAGGGCCAACTGGTATGGACCGGTGGAAATGATGAAGAAGCTTTATCTAAGGGAGTATACAATACTTTTACATCTGATAATCTGCGTTATTCTCAAAATGCTCCTTTAGACCTATATAAAGAGGTGAATACAGGAACCAATCTTCCCGCTCAAATTGATTTATATGCAGTAAACGGACAGGAATATAAATTTTTATTTGTTGCAAAGGGAGGAGGTTCGGCAAATAAAACTTATTTATATCAAGAGACTAAAGCATTATTAAATCCCGATAAATTATTTCCTTTTTTAGTAGAAAAAATGAAATCGTTGGGTACTGCTGCTTGTCCTCCTTATCATATTGCTTTTGTAATTGGAGGAACATCGGCTGAAACTAACTTGAAAACAGTTAAGCTTGCTTCTACTAAATATTATGATAACTTGGCAACATCAGGAAATGAAGGCGGGCGTGCTTTTCGGGATCTTGAAATGGAAAATAAGCTATTGAATGCCGCTCGTGAATTAGGGTTAGGCGCACAATTCGGGGGTAAATTTTTTGCACATGATATCAGGGTTATACGACTACCAAGACACGGAGCATCTTGTCCGGTTGGAATGGGCGTTTCTTGTTCTGCCGATCGAAATATTAAAGCAAAAATAAATAAAGACGGTATTTGGATTGAAAAATTGGAAGATAATCCAGCCCGATTAATTCCGGAACAATAT
This sequence comes from Apibacter sp. B3706, assembly GCF_011082725.1. Lineage (NCBI taxonomy): Bacteria > Pseudomonadati > Bacteroidota > Flavobacteriia > Flavobacteriales > Weeksellaceae > Apibacter > Apibacter sp. B3706. The sequence continues at coordinate 2,065,492 of NZ_CP049715.1, forward strand.
CAAAAGGCGGGAGAAGCCGGAGGTGTTAGGATTGATTTAAATCGGCCGATGAAAGAGATTCTTTCCGAATTGTCCCAATATCCTGTTTCTACTCGGCTATCTTTAACCGGAACTATTATTGTAGGACGGGATATCGCTCATGCGAAACTGCAAGAAAAATTGGATAATGGAGAAGAGTTACCGCAATATATAAAAGATCATCCTATTTATTATGCCGGACCGGCTAAAACACCTGCCGGGTATGCTTCGGGATCTATGGGGCCCACTACTGCCGGAAGAATGGATTCTTATGTGGATTCTTTCCAATCCCATGGAGGCAGCTTAATTATGATTGCAAAAGGAAACAGAAGCCAACAAGTTACAGACGCTTGTCATAAATACGGCGGTTTTTATTTAGGAAGTATAGGGGGACCTGCTGCAATTCTTGCACAAACTAATATTAAACATTTAGAATGTTTGGAGTATCCCGAACTGGGAATGGAAGCTATTTGGAAAATAGAGGTTGAGAACTTTCCTGCTTTTATTCTCGTAGATGACAAGGGTAATGATTTCTTTCAACAGATAAAAAATACTTCGTGTAACTGCTAATTAATTTTATCTTTATATTTAAAAAGCAGCTTAATAATATAAGCTGCTTTTTATCTATATAGAGATAAGATTAGTGTATGCTAATTGATTGTTTGATCTTCTATAAAAGTGTTACTGTTTATCGATTTGTCCTGTTTGAATTTTTGAAATTCTTCTAAATCATATACCGGACATGCTCCTATGTGATTGGTTATAAACGCCCCCAAAGCTATTGCTTCTTTCATAGCATCTAAATTTGAGAACCCTTGAGCTCTTTTAGCTAAAAATCCGGCCAGAAAAGAATCACCACTACCGACTGTATCTTTTATTTCAACTTGTATGGCTTCTGAATATATATATTGATATTGATCACAATATACCGCTCCTTTACTTCCTTTGGTTACAATTAGTCCATCTAAAGAGAATGTTTTACGAATATATTTTACGGCATCTTCTTCAGATGTATATTCTTTCCCCACCCATTCTAACAAAAGCCTTAATTCTGCCTTATTCATCTTTACTAAATCAGCTTTTTTCATAAAATCGATAATCGATTCTTGAGAAATATATGGAGGTCGTAGATTGATGTCAAAAACTTTATATGGCGCAACTTCAATTAATTTTGACAAAGTGTTTTTGGATAAATTATTTCTGCTTCCTAAACTTCCAAATACAAATCCTTGTGAATTCTTTACTAAATTTTCATATTCATCTTTCCATTCTATAAAATCCCAAGCTACGGGTTCTACAATGGTATAATGAGCTTCGTTATTTTTATCTATTTCTGCTATTACAGTCCCTGTGTTGTATTTATCGCTTATCTGGCATTCTTCTGTCGGAATCGCTGCTTCTTGTACTTTGTTAAGCAATTCTCTGCCTAATTCATCATTTCCAACACAACTAATCATTCTTCCATCAACACCCATTTTATTAAGATGATATGCAACATTAAATGGAGCTCCTCCTATTTTCTTTCCTGATGGGAATATATCCCATAATATTTCTCCAAAACAAATGATGGGCTTCGTATTCATATTATTTTTCATTATGTATCTTATTAAGAAGATTGTTTTATTATTAATTTGGAGTTGTACACTCTCGGTTTGAATTTTAAATTTTTATCTTCAATCATGCCGGTAATTATTTCTACAGCTTCTTTGGATATTTCATACAAAGGTTGTTTTATATGACTTACCGGTACTTTAAAAATGTCAAAGGCTTCTGATTCATCAAAAGTAATTAGTGCTAATTCTTCGGGTATTTTTATGTTTAAAGTCATTAGTTTTTTAAGTCCTGCCAATGCTAATTTATTTGTTGCAAAAAATAAGGCATCAATGGGTTCTTCTTTTGATAGTAATTCATCTATAGCATGGGAAACTTCTATATCTATTTTCGCTTCATTAATGTATTTTATATTTTCTGATTTAATAGTTAAACCTCTATCCAACACAGCTCTTTTATAACCATTTACTCTTTCATTTATATGAATTAATTCCGTTTGAAATGATAGTATACCTATGTTCTTTTTTCCTTTTTTTATTAAATGTTCTGTGGCTTGATAGGATGCTCCGTAATTATTAGTAGTAATTACGGGTATTTCCATATTATTATTAAAATATCTGTCTATTAAAACTATCGGAGCATTGGTTTTAGCTAAATCCAATATATACTTTTCTGAGCCTTCTACCGGTAGAATTATAAAACCATCTACCTGTCTGGTAAGAAAAATATCTATTAATTGCTGCAATTTTTCTGCGTTTTCATCGGAACTTCCAATTAATATTACATATCCTTTGCTGCTTATCTCATCTTCAATAATCCTTGCTATTTGAGAAGCAAACGGGTTGGCAATATCTGCAACCAACAAGGCAATGGTATGAGTTTTTTTGGCTTTGAGACTTCGCGCTATGCTATTGGGTCGGTAATTCAGTTCTTTAGCTGCATTTTTTATTTTTTCTGCTGTTAGTTTACTTATTCTATCGGTATGACGACCGTTCAAAACATATGAAACCAACGCAGTCGAAACCCCTGCTTTTAAAGCAACATCTTTAATTGAAACTCTTTTCATAGTAATTGTATTTTATAGCTTAGTCAATAAGCCCTAATTCTTTTTCAATTTGTTCTAAAGATTTTCCTTTGGTTTCCGGAATCCAAAATTTAACAAAAATAAAGGCAATTACAGTAAATATTCCAAAAATTCCAAATAATGCACTGTCTCCTAAATTTGCTCGTATAATTGGTGCAAAATATACAGTTAAAAATGTACAACCCCAGCTAACAGCAGTTGAAAAAGACATTGCTAATCCTTTAATTCTATTAGGATAAATTTCGGATATAATTACCCACATTACCGGAGCAAAGGATGCAGCAAAAAAGGAGATATATCCTAATAAGGCTATTAAAACTCCCATACTATTTTTTTCAGGTTGTAAGAAAGCATATGTCAAATATCCTAAAGAAACAGCCATTCCAAAAGCTCCCCATAATAAAAGAGTTTTACGACCTTTAGAATCAACTAATTTCAAGGCAACTATAGTCATTAATACATTTACAATTCCCACGATCATGGATTGAAGTAAAGCTGTATCACCACCTACTCCGGCAGAACGGAAAATATCCGGTGCAAATATTAATACAGCATTTATACCGGTAATCTGCTGGAATGCTGCTATAAGGGTTCCTATTGCAACTATTTTGCCAGTCTTTCCGTTAAATAATTCTTTACTGCTGGCTTTTTCTTTGTTCTTTTCAGCATTTATGGATTTTTCCATTTCAGGAAGTTCGTTTTTAACATAACTATCTCCTCCTATTTTATTAAGAATTTCTACGGCTTCGTCTTTTTTCCCCTTAGCTAAGAGCCAGCGCGGACTTTCCGGAAATGAGAATACTAAATATAGTAAAAAAATGATCCCGAATAGGGCTGGGACTCCCAACATATACCTCCAACTTTCTTGACCTAAATTAATCAAGAAATAATCAAAAACATAGGCTAAAAAGATACCGATGGTTATTGCAAATTGATTGAATGATACCAACGTTCCTCTTTTATTGGCCGGGGAGATTTCTGAAATATACATGGGGCCCACTACTGAAGTAGCTCCTACAGCGAAGCCGGAAAGAACCCTAAAAATAGTTAATCCTATAAAGCTGGTTGCAAAAGCACAACCTAAAGATGAAATTATATATATAATTGCTGTAATGATCATAACATTTTTACGGCCATATTTTTCAGCTATACTACCTGTAAAAAATGCTCCAATTAAGCAACCTATCATTAAAAAACTGGCAACCGTACCTAATCCGCTATCGCTTAAACTGAAATCTTGCTTTATGAGATCATTGGCTCCGGCAATTCCTGCCATATTTAAACCGAATAATAGACCTCCGTTTACAGCAACGAAAGTAATCCAATATAGATATTTTGTATTCATATTACATTTATGTTTGTGGTTTCATGCAGTAAAATTATATCATTTAATCGATTAAATGATTTTATTTGAAATGAGTTATATCATATTAAAAAATGATAATATTTTTATAGGTGTGGAGATTGATAGTATGAAATTATATTTCTTATTTTTTCAAATGATTCAAAAATAATTTTATTAAATGTAAACGAAAATGAATTCTTAAATTTAAATATTGTTAGGTTGAAAAAAATGATTCATTAACTTTAAAAAGATTTTTAGTTTAAAAAATATAAATCTTTTATCTTTCTAAATTTATTGTTTAAACGTTTAAACATGTTTTAAAATTCTTATATGTAAAAGCATCATACAAACTTATTTAAGAAAGCAATATAATCTTTACTTAATAATTCTTTATACTAATCATAGATATAAATATAGGGGTTTATATCATTAAATTCAAACTAATTGTAATAGTTCGTTTTGCTTGGTTTGGATTTTCTAATTTTCTTAGGCGGATATTTCTTAAACAACAAATTAATTGATGAATTATAAAAGGAAGCTCTAGAAGCGGTAGAGGTATTAAAAGGTTTAGAATCTACAACTTTTGATGTCCAAACTAAATTCTTGGTTTTTGCATCATCAAAATCGACTTTAAACGAATAATTAACAATTTTACTATTATTTTTTATGGGTATATCTACATTAGTACCTAATCCAAACCAACCACTTCCTCCTCCAATTCCTAAATTGACCGAACTATTGGCAGGGTGTGTAAGTTGGGTATAAACTTCCACGGCTACATAAACATCGGGGTTATCAACATCTTTTGTTAAACCTTTGGAAAGCAACACCGCATCCAGGTTTTTCATAAAATTTGTACTGTCTATTTTATTATTAAGTTTTACTTTATTATCTGCATAATAATTATAGGTTTTTACTGTAGAAAAATTATATCCTGAATCATAATCTACTGATAGATTATTGGTTTGACATGAAACCAATGTAATTAATAAAATAAATAGCAGCCAATGAGATTTCATATATTTATATAATTTACATTCAACATAAGTAACAAATTTACTAATATTTTAGTCATATTTTACTTGCCTATCTAAATTATGTCCCTTTTATGTGATTGTTATCAGGTTTACGTTATTTTATCTCAAAACTCTACTTCCTTGTTATAATTTTACACCTGTTAATTAATACTTCTTTATGACTGATACTTCAATTGAAATAAAATTTGTAAGCGAAGTTATTTCAGATATTGCTATAAGCCTTATCATGAATGGTGCTAATACTTCGCGAACATTAAAAAATACGCAAAGAATAGCCGGGGCTCTTGGTTATGAAGCTGATTTATTTTTTTCGTTATCAGGCGTTGTACTTAGTGTGAGAGATAAGAAAACTCATGTTATGCATACTATAGTTCGTGCTATACCTCATATTGGAGTAAATTTTGAAATTGTTTCTGAAATCAGCATATTATCATGGAGAGTGATTCATGAACAAATGGATGTGAATGCCGTAAATGAACAATTTAATTCTATAAAGAAAATTAATCATTACCCGAAACCCGCCATTTGGTTTTTTGTAGGTCTTGCCGGAGCCAGTTTATGCAGGATTCTTAATGGTAGTTGGATTGAGTTTTTTATTACTTTCCTTGCGACTGTTTTTGGAATCCTTTCCAGACAATTTTTAACTCAAAAAAAATTCAACATTTTTATAATTTTTACTATTGCTTCTTTTACTGCCGTATCTGTTGTGAATATTTTTAGATTAATCACCGGCCTTGATCTTAAAAGTGCTTTTGCTGCCAGTGTTTTATTTTTAATACCGGGTGTGCCTTTAATTAATTCTTTCATAGATATTTTAGAAGGATATGTTACACAAGGTATTGCCAGGGGAATACACGGATCAATGTTAATTTTTGTTATCGCTATGGGCCTATTTTTATCATTATTTTTATTTGGATATGGATTTAATTAATTTTTTTACCGTTTGTGAGAATGTAACTATTTGGGAAAAAATATTTTGGTCTATGTGGGTATCCATAGGCTTTGCCGTTATATTTAGAACGCCTTACCGTTCGATGTGGGTGGTAGCTTTGTTAGGAGCTATGGGATTTAGCTGCCGAGCTGTTTTATTACATTATTTTGTAAATCAAATCGTATTTTCAAGTTTTGCCGCTGCCAGCTTAGTAGGTATATCAGGCGTTTATTTCGCTCATAGAGTACACACCCCTCCTATTGTATTTACGATTCCCGCTGTCATTAATATTATTCCCGGTAAAATGGGCTATGAGTTTATGATTTCTTTGATCGAGGTTATGACTTTAAAAGAAGGGGAACCACTGCAATTTAATTATTTAGTAGAAATGCTTGAAAAAGCTACTCGTACGGGGTTTACTTTATTATCACTCGCATTTGGCGTTGTTTTTCCTTTATTAATTTTTAAAACCAGATCAGTTAAACAAACTAATCTTAATCAATTATTATTTAATAAACTGGTTCATATTAAAAAGAAAAATGAATAAATGATTTGTTAAACATATTGATAGTCTTATGATAAAATAAATTATTTAACTGATTATATTTAATTTATCTCCATATACTTAATTGAGCATAAAGAATGTCAAATTCACCCATTTAATTTTTTAATTAATTATTTTTCAATTAGTTTTTGTTAGTTTATACTATTAAGTAAAAAAAACAATCATATAGTTTTATATGATTGTTTTTTCGATAATAACTTTTATTTATTAATTATCTTTTTATTTTTTGAAAAAATCATTTCAATTAATTTCAACGGATTCATTATTAATTGAATAATTTTTAGCTTAGTTAAAAACAAACATACTAAAGTAATTGTTATAGCAGCTAAAATATCAATTATAAGTGGTATATGACTGAAATGTTTTGTAACTATCCCCCAATATATTGGATATACAATCATAATATGTAACAAAAGGATGCCCAAACTAGCGGAACCAAATTTATAGAAGGTATCCGGAATAATATTAAAAAATGCTGCAGAACTGAATATGGCAAAAACAAGAAAAATCAACCTTTGAATCAATCCATCGGTAATAGTAGGAAATACACTATAGGAGTATCCACCAAATGTGGTGAATGCATGATAGCTTGTTCCGTATAAACAAACCCAGATACCAAAAATCGTAAAAAATAATACGGAATATATTTTTTTAATATTTTTTATTCTAGACCAGATATCTTGTGGGGCATAATATCCTACAAAAAAATGGGGTATAAAAACCAAGATTCTTAGTGCAGAAACATAATCAGGATGCAATATAGGATCTATCTTTATAAATCCAACAGATAACGAAATAACCGTTGAAATTAGTAAGCTTGCCCATGCCGGTATATTAAACTTTTTTATTAGTATTATAAAATATCTCCAAAGTATTAATCCCGCAAGATACCAGAGAGGACCTATGGGTAATAGTATATATCGTACGATATTGAAATGCCCGGCAGCCATGGAGGGGATTGAATAAAAAAGTTGAAATAAATAATATACTAAAACAAAGCCTAAGAAGAATTTTTTAAACTTATCCCATGTTAAATTTTTTGAGAAATAACCTGAAATGATTATAAATAAGGGTATTGTAAAGGTTGAAGAAAAAATGTAAATCAAAAGTTTGATTTTAGATGTAAATAAATCATATTCACAGGTATGTGCTAATACAACAAAAAATATTAAAATGAACTTAGCGGAATCTAAAGATTTATTCCTTTCCATAAAAAAATAAAATTATTTAATAATAAACTATTTGTATAATAAATGCAATTTAAAATATAATGATCTGTTTATAAACATATAGATCCGACTGTTAATTATAAATTTAAATGTTCTTAAAATTTATAAAAATCTCCAACTTCATATAAATAAAAATTTAACTTTATTTACCAGCATTCCCAAAGGTTAAAAGCATCTATACTTTTATAAAAATTGGTCAAATATACACATAAAATGTTAATACAATTCATATAATAATCATGAGTGAAAAGTAATGATAAAAATCACATTAACAAATAAAAATCAAAAAAAAGTTTATTTTATATTAATAATATATATTTTTAAATAAAATTTAAAACTGATCATACTATGAATTATATTTATTTTTATATAAGATCAACACCATTTGTTGTTTATTTTTTTTTATTTCTTTTTCCCTCAACTCCTATCTTTTCTCAAAAAATACAGCGGCAACAAAGTATTGGTGGAAACCAAATTAATTATACCGATATTGAACCTATTGAAATGGTAGGTAATAATTACTTTTTACCGGGTTATATATCCGGTGCATACCTTAATGCAGTAGCAAGTGGTCAATATGGAAGATATAGCCCTAATAAGCCGGATGCATTTAGTTTCAGCTAGGGATTTTCTTTTCAAGGAATCTTTGGAGAAGCAAGCTTAAGTATTGGAATTGCAGTAGCCAACGGTGATGCGGCTTTAGTTGTGGGAACTGGAGGTGGTCTGGGAATAAAACCGAGCAAACCGGGGGTAAAAACCGGGGCTCAATTTGCTTTTCATGATAACTATGGGGATAATAAAGATGTTTTAAAAGGTCTTTCCGGAACGGATGTTAGCTGGGGAGGCTCCTTTTTGGTAGGAGGTGTTTATTCAACGTCTGTATTTAATGAAGATGGTAAACTTAAATATGATCCAAGCGGAGTACGAACTATTGGAATAAATGCCGGATTGGGGTTCGGAGCGGGTGTTGCTGTTTCTAAATCCGAAACTTTTAGATTAAGCAATGGTATTCGTCAGTTAAGTAATTGGTTTAACAATAAATAAAAAGATAATGAAAAAGATAATTATTTTATTATTGGGAATTAGTTTATTACGTTCTTGTTTAAAAATTGATTGTGAAAAAAATGCTGATTTACATAGAGATGAAGAATGTATTATGATCTTAGAGAAAGAGCCCTCAACAAGTCAAGCTTATTTAGATTTATATGGAGTGGATATGAATATGGGAAAACCCTGTCATTGTAAAGCTAACAGTCGTTGGTGGTTAACATTTAGGGATGATATGTCTGTAGGAGATACGTTAATTAAACGAAAAGGGGAATTAATTTTTTATATCCATAAAAAAGATACTATTGTAAGTTTTCCTTGGGAATGTGAGGGTAAAGTGTATCAATAAATTTTATTACTTCTATTTTAAAAGAATGTGCTACTGTTTTTTGCTGATGATGAAACTTTAAAGGTGTAAACATAACAAAAAATATCAGTGAATGTTTTATTGTTCAGAAAATCGAAAGTATTTTAAATAAAAAACCCTCATAATTCTATATGAGGGTTATAATTTTGTAGCGAGGAGCAGACTTGAACTGCCGACCTTTGGGTTATGAATCCAACGCTCTAACCACCTGAGCTACCTCGCCAATTAATTCGAGGTGCAAATATAACGGGATTTCATTAATTTACAAAATTATTTAATAGTAAAAGCCGATTTTTAACTTTCTGCTTTAGGTAAAAATATTTCTGCTAACATACATCGTACGCCACCGCCGCCATATTTTTCAATTGTGGGAATATCAAATACCAATATTTGACTGTATTTATTTATGGCATTTATTTGACCTGCATTCAAGGATTGATAGGCTGTATTGGACATTACTAAAAATCTTTCTTTTTTATCGTTTTCCAGTTGTAAGGTATTTCCTAAAAAATGATTCATTTGTTCTTCTGAAATGATAATTACCTCCTTTTTCGTAGTTTGTAAAAAGTCTATTACTAGTTTTCTTTCTTTTACATCTTGGATAGATTCTTTACAAATTATGGCGAAATCTTCTGCCACGCTCATCATTACATTGGTATGATACACCGGGTATCTTTTACCATTTTTTTCTTGTGTAGAATGAAAAACTACAGGTGAGAATTCCAAATCTTCACAAAACTCTATAAAAAGTTCTTCGTTGGTTCTTTCTGAAATGGCAGCATAGGCGATTTCATTAGTACGATCCAATACCATGCTTCCGGTTCCTTCTAAAAAAATATCTTCCTCTTCAGCCCGGCTGTAATCTATTATTTCATTAATTATAAATCCTTCCTTCTCTATACTATCCAATATATCTTCTCTTCTTTCTACTCTTCTATTTTCAGCATACATAGGATAAAGCACTACTTTACCGTCTGAATGAAAAGAAATCCAGTTATTTGGAAAAATTGAATCCGGTGTATGCGGTTGCTCCGTATCTTTAACAACCAAAACATTTATTCCGAATTTTCTAAGTTTTTCAACCATATTTCTGAATTCTTCCTTTGCTTTTTCTTGAATAGATTCTACGGAAACCGAATCGTTTTGTTGGAAGAAATTATTTTTTGCTGTTTGATAATTATACCCAAAGGAAACGGGTTCTATCATCAATACGGTATTTGTTATCTGCTTATTACTCATTTGTACGTATTAAAGGTAAAGTGGAACATCTTAGAAGGCCTCCCATTTTTGATATTTCATGGTAAGGAACTTTTTCTACTTTTATATTCCATTCGTTTTCCATAAAATTATTAAGCCTTTCAAATTTATTTTCCGAAATAACCACTTCCGGTGAAATGGAAAATACATTAGTGTTCATGTAATACAATTCTTCGTCCGTTACTTCAAAGACATTATTTGTGCCAAAAAAATCAAGTAAGAAATGATAATCTTTTTCATTTGCAAAACCTCCTTTGTAAAGAATAGCTTTATCTTTTCCAACAGGCATAAAGGTGCAATCGAGATGTAAAATTCCGTTTCTCGGATTTTTATCATCTTTTTTTAACGGTAAATTTATAAAGGTTTTATTAGGAAATAAATCTTTTAAGTAATCTATAGCATATTGGTTTGTTCTCGCTGTTTTAATATTCGCAAAGTCTTTTCCTTCATAAGCTCCGCAAAAAACAACATCGTTGTGAGGTATAATATCCCCTCCTTCAACTTTTGCTTTTTTAGGAAGATTATAAATATTCTGAAAATATATGGATTTGAATATTTCTTTATAAGCATAGAGTTCTTCTGCTCGATCTGCAATCATATTAGATATAATGATCTTATCTTCTATAACAAAGGCTACATCTCTTGCAAATACTTGGTTATAATCTTTTAAAATTTCGGGAGATAAAACCGTAACATCATATTTTTGAAGAGCATTTTTAAATTCCTTCATTTCATGTATTACGTCTTCTTCTATAGGGTAACTGTTGTTTTTTACATTTTCATAAGACTTTGCATCATAAGTTTCATTTAGTTCCGGTGTTTTTCCCATAGAACAGGGTTGACCTAGAACAACCACTTTCAGCTTTGATGTTTCATTTTTTATGTTGAGCTGCATAATATTTCATCTAGTTAATTGATTAAAAAAAATCAAAGTTAGTTCAAATTTACAGAAAATTTATTTTTAAGGAGTTTTACTTTATGTTAACGGGCTTTATTCGCCTAATTTAGTTTTTATTAGCTTCCAAAATTTTTTCATATTGGTGTATGATCTTATCTTTTGAAAATCTATTTTTTATGGAATTTTTTATACGATTTTTATCGTATTTTTTACTTAATGTTATTTTTATCTCCTCTGCAAAATTTTTATGATCTTCAATGGAAATAATTCTTCCGTTGATGTTTTCTTCAATTATTTCATTGATTCCCCCTTTACAATTATTTGCTAATGAAAATGTTCCGGTAGCTCCTGCTTCTAACAATACATTGGGAAAACCTTCATATCTGGAAGAGAGGATAAATAAATCTGCATTTTTTAAATATGGATAGGGATTAGTTATTTTTCCTAAAAATTTTACATTCTTAATTTGTAAAGAATCTTTTAATTCTATCAATTTTTCTTTATCGTCACCCTCTCCTATGATATATAAAAATATATTTTCATTTTTTAGGTATGAAAAAACTTTTAATAGATTGTCAAAGCCTTTACGATAAGAAAGATTGCCGATAGCCACTACATTTTTAAAGCCTTCGAAAAATGGAAAATTCATAGATTCGAGTGATTTTGCTTCAACTGCATCTACATCCACCGGATTATTGATTTTTATAATCTTTTTCTCACGTATTTTCAGGTTGTTTATGAGGTCATTTTTCATATCATCACTCTGTGCAATGACGGTATCAAAATTATTGTAAAAACGATAAAAAAATCTTATTTCCGGCCGGGTTACATGTTGGGAAACTATATTGGTTTCTCTTGCTATAAAACGTATTTTCGGAAAAAAGGGTATTATGGGTGCTAAATAGGCCGATACTTCACCCCATCCGCCAAAAACAATATCAGGTTTTAATGTTCTAAGTACCTTAATTATGGGAAAAAATGCATTTCTTATTCGAGATGTTTTTATATCTATAATTTCAATATTTTTATCTAAAAGCTCAAGATAATATCCTTCTTTCCTCATTAGAAGGAGCTTTGGAGTAAATTTATTTTTATCCAAATTATTTATAAGCAAAGTAATTATTCTTTCTGCCCCGCCCATATTTAAATCCGGAAGTATAAATAGTATAGTTTTCATTTACACTTTATTGTTAATATATCCTTCGGTTGCTTTTTCATTGGGTTGTATTTGAGCTACATTTCCAATTACAATTGAATTATCGGGAATATCTTCCGTAACATAGGCATTGGGCGCGATCAAAACATTATTTCCTATTTTTATATTGCCTACAAGTACTGCATTAGTACCTATCCATACTTCATCTCCTATAACAGGTACTCCTGCTTTTTTGCCTCTGTTCGTTTTTCCTATGGTAACTCCGGGAGCTATATTGCAGTTTTTGCCAATTTTTACTTTGGGATTTATGATAACTGTTCCCCAATGACCGAGGTAAAAGCCTTCTCCAATTTGTGTTTCCGGATATATCTGAAATCCATATTTAGTTTGGTAATGATATAAAATCAATCGATATAAAGTTCCTAATATCGATTTTTTTGGATATACGGATGCTTTTCTTAAAAAATATATATACCGAAAATTGGGATTTATTAGAGCTTTGCCTAAAAATTTCCCCGGCCATTTTCCGTATATTCTGAAATAATCTTTTTGTATTAAAGAGTTTGACATTTTATAAATTGTCTAAAATAGTTGTTAATCGGGATACAGCATTCTCTAATGTAAAGGGTAATTCCTTGTCGTTCATTTCTTGTACATATTTTTGGGTGATCTCGGGTTGTGTTAAAAATTGTTTCATTCCGGTATAAATCCCTTCTTTAGAATTTTCAACGATTTTTCCTAATTTACCCTCTTGTAATATTTCGCTGACTCCGGAAACATCCGTAGCTATTATCGGCTTTTTCAACGTTAGTGCTTCAAATAAAACGGTTGGATATCCTTCATATCGTGAAGATAAAATAAAATAATCAGCATTTTTAAAAAATGGATAGGGATTTTCTTGATAACCTACCATTTTTACTGTATCATCCAAATTCAATGATTTAACCAAAGTATGGATATTTTTAAAATCATACCCGTCTCCTACTATATAAATTTTATGCTTATATCCTTCTTGTAAAAGCCTTTTATGCATTTTTATAAGTCGGTCAAAACCTTTCTGTGGAAAAACTGTACCAACAGCTACAAAAATTTTTTCATTCTTTTCTTTTGTAAAAGTAAAGTTAATATCTTCTTCTGATTTATTTATAATTTCTTGAGAATCAATTGGATTATAAATTCTAATTAGTTTTTCTTTGTCCTCTCGGGTTGTGGCTAGTTTTTCGAATCCGGATTTAATTTTTTCAGATATTACCCATATTTTATCTGCTTTAAAAAAATTACTTAATTTTTTGGTTGTATATTCTGATATGCTAAACAAATCATTATGAACCCAAACTACCTTTTTTGAAGTTTTTATTGGACTTTTTAAAACTTCTTCTAACAGTCTGTGATTGGCAATAAGCTCTATATCATAATGCTGTTTTTTTAAAATAAATTTATAAAGCGCTTTAGGAAATAATTTCAACAGTTCTTCATAGGATCTTCTAAAAGCTTTAACGGGTATTTCCCAAGGTTTGTTTGTTGTTATCATTTCTCCTTTATGTAGATGATATACTGAGACCCAAGAGGGAACGTCTTTTAAATATTTTCCTGATTTAAGATTTAATAACAGATCTATTTCATATTTATTTTCGGGTAAATTTTTTAAAAATGTTACTAAAACTTTTTCAGCTCCTCCATGACGTAAGGATCCTATTCTAATAAGTATTTTCTTTTTTTTCATCTTAACTTTAAAAAATTTTTTAATTCATTTGAAAGTTTTTTTTCAATTAGATGATAAAGTATATATGAAAATAATATTATGCTTAACATCATTAAAATGTAGAAAAAATAATTTAATAAATCAATTTTAAATATTCCCGGAAAAATATCAAAATGCTCCTTCAATAAATTTGGAATAAATGGATGAAATAAATATAAAGAATACGATATATTTCCTAAGAAATAAAGCGCATTTAGATTTATTTTTATTTGAGAAAAATCAAAATTAATTACGCTATATACGATGAATGTAAAAAAAAGTAATAATCCTATTTTATTATTTATTTTAACATAATTGAATAAAAATAAAATCAATATAAACATTGATACAACAATTAATACCAATGAAATATGAAAATTAGTTATTATAATTTTATTTCTAAATAACCCTAATAATACTCCTACCAAAAAGTAATTTAGCTGAAAGCTTGAAATCATATTTAGATAACTATTTTGATATTTAAAGTGTTGTAAACTTATAAATATCATAAAAAATATAAGCAAAACTTTATATTTATAATGCCCAAATAATAAGCTTATTGCAAATATCAAGTAAAAAAACATTTCATAGTTTAAAGACCATCCTAAATATAAAATAGGGAATTCATTATACGGAATAAACATTATGGATTTTATAATTTTAATAAATACATTCCAGTTAAAAGAATCAATAAATATGATATACCAAACTATTGTTAATATAGTATACAAAGGAGCAATTCTAATTATTCTTTTCTTTATAAATAATTTTGAATACTTATATTGACTTTGTAAAAAATTATCTTTTGTGGTATATATCATTATAAATCCACTAATGATAAAAAATAATTCTACTCCATACAAACCTTTTGCAAATAAAAAATCTCCTAACTTACTACTATCATTTAAATTAATCCAATAACGTGTATGAAATCCACATACAAGCAATGATGCTAAACCTCTTAAACATTGAACATAGTATAATAATTTCTTATTTTCCATTTTTAACTTTAGTTAATTTTTATCTAAAAGAATTTTCCATGTTGAAATAATGTTTTCCTTTTTCCATTTTTTAGATTCTTCATAAGAAGATATATTTAATTTTTTTAACAACTCTTCATCAGTTATTAATAATTGAAGCTTATTTGTAAAATCTTCTTTATCATGATGCTTTATTAGAAAACCATTTTTATTATTTACTATTGAAGCAGGACCAAATTCACAATCATAAGAAATCAAAATATTGCTACAAAACATAGATTCAACCAGTACCAGACCAAAAGCCTCAGATTCTGATGCTAGTACTAAAATTTTACTTTTCATCATATAGTTACACACCTCTTCTTTTGTCTTATTTCCCAATATCTCTATATGTGAATGAGGATGATCTTTTACATAATTTTCTAAATAACTTTTTTCAGGTCCTTCTCCGATTATTTTAAAATTCCACCCTTCTTTTTCTTTTAAATTAGAATATATTTCCACTAGTTGCCTTATATTTTTTTCAGGATGAAGCCTTCCGACAAATAAAATGGTATTTTCTTTTTCTTCACAACATATAAATGACATATTCTCAAAAGGATCACCTATGAGGTTATAAATTAAATAGCTGTTAGGATTTATCTTTTTATAATGTTCTTCGGATTCTTTATTTATATAAATAATTCCTTTTAAATTCTTGTAATACGGTCGCATAAGGGTATACCAAAATAAACCTCCCATCTTATAGTTTATGTGTTCCCACGCCCATGTTTTCTTATTTATTCCTTTCATGGTGGACAACATGCTTGAAAGAGTATATCTGCAAGAAACTATGGTATCATAATTCTGATGGTTTTTTTTTAACCATTTTTTTAAAAGGCAATATACTCCGTATTGATAAATATAATTTTTAATGTTTTGTTTCTTTGGCAACCACGAAAAGTATTTGTTAATTAGTACCATTGCCTGAAATGATTTTGTATTTCCAAAAGAATTTAAAACCACTGACTTAATTTTAGGGTTTAAATCGTATAGAAATACCTCATTTCCATCCAAACATAAAACCGTTATATCGAACTTAGTACATAGTTCATTCATTAAATTAGTTAAAACGGTTTGTACTCCTCCGGATTTACCTAGTGAATAGGTTATAAACAATAACTTTTTCATTTTTTTATTACAGCTATCTTTTATTTATAAAATAATATATATAGCTAAATGGCAATGTTAAAACACTCATAGTCTTAATTAAAGGATTATTAATGTCTGTGATATTTGACGCTAAAGATTTTTTATTTAAAAAGGAATAAAATTGAAATCCTATTAAATTTCTAAGCAAAGTTTTAGGATATGAAAATAACTGATAGCTATAATTGTTTAGCATGGCTTTATATCCCTCTCTTAATCCGAAAATATTTTTCCCCTTCCAACGAGTATTGGAAACTGATTCTGAATCGTTATCGTCTTTATGATATGTACGAATTATCTTATTAATAAATTTTGTTTTTAACCCTTTTGCATCGTAAATGGTAAAGAAAACACTTTGAGGAATATAGCCTTTATTTTCATAAATTAAATAATCAAATTTATCCAATTCTCTTTGATAACTCTTTGTTATAAAAATACCATTTTTATCTCCCTTTACTTTGTACTTATACCGCATTTCTAAAATTGAACCTATAAATCCGTTTTCAGGGAAATAACTTCCTACTAAATTTCCTTCCGTATCTGCTGAATGTCCAATTACTCCAATATATTGATCTTGGTTTTCAATGCTGCAAACTTCATCATACAATATTTCAAATGAATTCTCAGGCCAACTATCATCTGAATCAATAATTACAAAATAAGGCGTTTTTACCTTCTTAATTCCTTCAAATACGGTAATAAATTTATGACGATTTTTTCCTTTATAGTATTCAATAGGAATACTATTTTCATCTATATATTTTTGTACCAACTGACTGGTCGAATCCGTAGAACCATCATCCATAATTATCCACATAAATTGTTTAAATGATTGTTTTTTTAGTGATTCATAGACTCTATCGAGCGTATGAGCCCTATTATAAGTGGGTGTTATTACTGTTATTACGGAATTTTTTTCCATTCATTGATTTTTTTACTTTGTTAACAGCTTTTCTATTTCTTTATATATAGGAACTGGTGAGAAAATTTCTTTACAATTTTTATTATTTTCGATAAAGAATTGCACTTTTTTTGGGTCATACAACAGGGTTTTCATTGCTTCATATAGGGCTGGTTCATTCTTACTTGGAATGAATATACCGTTTTCTTGGTCTACCATCATTTCTCTAATTCCTCCAACATCGGTAGTTATAATCGGCTTTTCCAATATAAGGCTTTCCGCAATAACTAAAGGATACGCTTCTGAAAATGAAGGAAGGATAAAATAATCTGCTTCTTTAATCAACGGGTAGGGATTACTATATTCTCCCAGAAATATAAATGTTTCTTCTATACGAAATTCTTTTACCTTTTTTAGTAATTCTTCTTTATATTCTCCTTCTCCAACGATATATATTTTATGATATAATCCATCATCAATTAGCTTTTTATGAGCTTCAATTAAAAGTTGATAGCCTTTACCCGGTTTTATTCTTCCAACTGATATAAATGATTGTATTGAATCATTTTTAAGTGAACTGATTTTTATAATTGGTTTCAGCTTGGATTTAGCTATGATATCATCAACCTCTATTGGATTATAAATAATCTTAGCATTTGCAGCTATCTGATCATTAAAACTTTTTGCACTTTCCATAGTTTGTTGTGAAACATAAACCATGGTATTAAATCTCAAAAATTTCGCTACAAATTTCTCTTTATTTCCATTTATGGTAATATTTTTTATATCACCATGCATCCAACCTATTTTTTTGGATTTTAGATTAGGACTGTTTAAAACATCATCGTAATTATAATGGAAAAAAGCTATTTCAACATCTTGATCATAGAGTTTTAGGTTTTTATATAATAATCGTGGAAATTTTGAATACAATTTTAATTTTGCAGCCCTAGTGATTAATTGAAATTTTTTTATAAAAGAATTTGAATTCATAAATTCTCTTCCTTTTCCTATATATTGAACTTTAATGGATTCCGGTATTTCTTTGATTAGTTCTCCTTGATATAGATTCAACAATAAAGTAACATCAAAAATATTCTTATCTAAATGATTTAAAATATTTAGTAAGACTTTTTGAACACCTCCGGTTTCCATGGATCGGATTCTAAAAAGAATTTTAATTTTCTTTATTTCTTCCATTTATATAAGTAAAATATATATAGTTAAATCTATTTTTAATATTTTTTAATTATTTATTTTAATCGCTATATCTCAATTAATAGTTATAAATTTTAAATTCATTTTTATGAATAGTACCATCTTTCCTTTTAAAATAGATTTTAAAAATAAATGTAATACTAAGTATATTTTTAAGTAAATCTAAAAAAAACTTACCAATTCTTTCTATTTTATTATTACTTATATAAATTACATGTTTTTAATATATTTGCTATTATGAAATTTTGTAAAAAATACTTATTATTTTTTATTTTACTAATAGGAAATTTATTTTACGGTATAAATAGAGATTCAACTTTTATATCAATTCAGGATTCTTTAAATCGTAGACCCAAAGTAGGCTTAGTTCTTAGTGGCGGAGGTGCTAAAGGGTTCGCTCATGTAGAAGTTATAGAAGCTATTGAAAAAGCAGGAATTAAAATTGACTACATAAGCGGAACCAGTATGGGTGCCATAGTGGGTTCGTTGTATGCTGCAGGATATTCTCCTAAAGAAATGAGAAATATCATTAAAAGCATTGATTTTAACGAACTTTTTTTACAGGACAGAAATCGTAATTTTATTCCTTTTTTTGATAAATCTTACAGAGAAAAATATATTTTAACTTTACCCATCTCCAATTTTAAAGTAGTTTTTCCATCAGCTTTAAGTAAGGGACAAGGACCTTTAATGCTTTTAACTAATTTATTGTACAATGTTCATGATATTCATGATTATTCTAAACTACCGATACCTTTCTTATGCATAGCAACTAATTTAGAAACCGGTGACGAAGAGCAAATGGAAAAAGGTTTTCTTCCTCTCAGTGTTTTGGCCAGTGGTGCTTATCCTTCTCTTATAGAACCGGTTAAAATTGATGATAAAACTTTAATTGACGGTGGAATTGTTAATAATTTTCCTTCTCGAGCGTTACGAGATAAAGGCATGGATATCATAATTGGAGTTGATTTAGGCAATGGTTTACAAAAAGCGAATGAAATCAAATCAATATTAAATATCATTAGTCAAATTATTAGCTATCGTATCAATATCAAAACGGATTTTGAACGAAGTTATGTAGATTTACTAATTCGACCTGATGTAAAGAATTATGAGGTAACCGATTTTGATAAAAAGGATTCCATTTTGTATAAAGGAAAACTAGCCGGAGAAAAGGCGTTTCCTGAACTATTAAAAATTGCTAAATTACAAGGGTTTGATACTATCAATAGACCGAGAATACAGGAACTACCTTCCGAAAAAAATTTATTTATTACCAAACTTTCCATTATTGGTAATTCTTCTAAAGATTCTGTTTATATAAAAAGAAAATTAGGTTTGAAATTACCTCAAAATACCTCTATTACCAAATTAGATAAAGGAATTTCTGCTTTATATTCTACGGGAAATTATAATCGGGTTTTTTATGAGCTAACTTCTGAAAACTTTAATGAAAATCAACAAGTTAACTTATATCTGGATAAAAAAGATAACAATTCCATAAAATTTGGAATCCATTACGATGATGTATATAAAACTTCTCTTTTAGCTAATGTTACTTTAAACAAACTCATATTAAATAATTCCAATTTATCTATTGATGTAATTTTCGGAAATAATTTCAGAACTAATATAAATTATTATATTGATAATGGAATATTACCAAGTATTGGATCTAATACGACGTTTAATTCTTTTAATTTTAATTATTCCGATATAAAAAGAAGTGAATATTCGTTTAATCGTATTCGATACTTTAATCAACAACTTTATCTACAATCTACCTTAAATGAAAAATATGCCGTTGGTACCGGTATAGAATATAGTTATATGCGCATCTCACCCTTTTCCTATGATCGAATTAATGAAGTAGATCACAAAAATTTTAATAAGGACGAGAGTTTTTTTTATAATCCTTATTTTTATATAAAGGCTGATACGAGAGATAACTCTAACTTTCCTTTTAAAGGTTTTAAACTAGATGCCTCTGCTAAATATATATTTTATTCTAATGCTCCTAATTTTGAAAAATTTTCCACAATTAAAACACAATTAAGTTATTCAATCCCTTTCGGACATCGATTAGCTTTAGAAAATCAACATTTTTTAGGAGTATCTTTTAATACGCCTTCTTTACAATACAAATATTTTAACGGTGGTTATTTTGAACAAGATTTCTTAAATTTCAGTAAATTTTTAGGATTACCATTTGCCTATAAATCCGGGGATCAACTATTCTCATTATATTCTTCTTTAAACTATAAAATCTTAAAAAATCATTATGTGAAAATTTATGCAGACATGGCTAATGTTGAAGATGAATTTAACGATATAAGATATTTTAAATACAAATATTTTAGTTATGGAGTGGGATATGGATATGACAGTCCTTTTGGACCTATTAACTTATTATACACATTTTCTACCAATCAAAACAAAGGTGTATTTAGTGTTGGTTTAGGATATTGGTTTTAACAAAATAGTTACCTATCATTTTTTTCAAGCCTATTTATGTAAAATTACTTTATTTAAAAAACTTTTATTCATTATAAACATTTTCTCTTAATTTATACAGAGAGTATACTTGGTATTAAATGTAAAAGTTATTATAAAATTTAATAGTATTAGTAAATAATATGAAGAATTTTATTATATTAAAATTTCAGAATTTAAATATTAATTTAGCTAAGTAGAAATTAACAAAAAATGATAAATTATTTTTCAAATAATGATTTTATTTTAAAAAATAAATTAAAAAGAAAAAAGTGGTTAAAAGAAGTTATACAACAAGAAGCCTGCCGTGTAGGGGATATAAATTATATTTTTTGCTCTGATGAACAATTATTAGAAATTAATATTCAATATTTAAATCATGATTATTACACGGATATAATTACGTTTGATTATAAAGAAAACCAATTAATTTCGGGTGATATATTCATTTCCACAGACAGAGTTAAAGAAAATGCAGTAATTAATAATGAAAATTTTGATTATGAATTAAATCGTGTTTTAGTTCATGGAGTTCTGCATATCATCGGGTACAAAGATAAATTGGAAAAGGATATTGAACTTATGAGAAAAAAGGAAAACACTTATATAGACTTATATAAAAATTATTAAAAATTAATTATAAAAAAATTTTGTTTCACGTGAAACATCTGTTAAAATGATATTAGAAAAATACGATGTTATTGTTGTAGGTGGTGGACATGCAGGTTCAGAAGCTGCCGCTGCTGCTGCCAATTTAGGTTCAAAAACACTACTAATTACCATGAATCTTCAGACTATTGGTCAAATGTCTTGCAATCCGGCTATGGGAGGTATTGCAAAAGGACAAATAGTTAGAGAAATCGATGCTTTGGGCGGATTATCAGGTATCGTTACTGATAAAACTATGATTCAATTTAAGATGCTTAATTTATCTAAGGGACCTGCCATGTGGAGTCCAAGAGCGCAATCCGATCGAATGAGATTTTCGGAAGAATGGCGATTACAATTAGAAAGCATTCCAAATCTTGATTTCTTTCAAGACATGGTTGTTGAGCTATTAACAGAAAATGATCAAATTATTGGTGTTAAAACCTATATGGGAGCTGTTATTTATTCAAAAGCTGTAATATTAACTAATGGAACTTTTCTAAATGGGCTAATCCATATTGGAAACAAACAGTTCGGAGGTGGTAGAATGGGTGAAAAAGCAGCATTTGGAATCACTGAAAATCTAGTTAAATTAGGATTTGAGGCCGGTAGAATGAAAACAGGAACACCTCCCAGGGTAGATGGTAGAAGCATTGATTTCTCAAAAATGGAAGAACAAAAAGGAGATACTAAACCACAAAAATTTTCCTATACTAATACACCTAAACTCGACAAACAAAGAAGTTGTTATATTACCTATACTAATGTAAAAGTTCATGAAGTTTTACGTGAAGGATTTGAAAGATCTCCTTTATTTAATGGAACAATTAAAAGTACAGGTCCAAGATATTGTCCTTCGATTGAAGACAAAATTAACAGATTTGCAGATAGAGAAAGACATCAAATATTTGCTGAACCGGAAGGTTGGCAAACTGTTGAATTTTACATCAACGGATTTAGTACATCTTTACCGGATGATATTCAAATTAAAGCTTTACAACTAATCCCCGGATTTGAAAAAGCTAAATTTTTCAGACCGGGTTACGCTATTGAATATGATTACTTCCCTCCTACTCAATTAAAAAATACATTAGAAACAAAAAATATTAATCATTTATATTTTGCGGGACAAATTAATGGTACAACGGGTTATGAAGAGGCAGCAGCTCAAGGATTGATGGCCGGTATTAATGCTTCACTTAAAATTCAAAATAAAGAGCCGTTGGTTCTTAAGAGGAATGAAGCGTATATAGGAGTATTAATTGATGATCTTATCACCAAAGGAACCGAAGAACCTTATCGAATGTTTACCTCACGTGCAGAATATAGAATGAGTTTAAGACAGGATAATGCCGATGAACGATTAACACCATTAAGTTATACACTTGGTTTAGCATCATCTGAAAGAATGCAAAATTTAGATAAGAAAATCAAGCAAACGAATAATTGTATAGATTTTATAAAATCAACATCCATAACCAAAGAAGAAACTAATCCAATTTTACTACAAAAAAATTCTACACCTATTTCTCAAACTGTAAAAGCTGACAGTATTTTGGTTAGACCTAATATATACTTAAAAGACTTGGAAAACATATCCTCTATAAATGATTATATCAAATCAAATCATTTTTCGGATGAGGTACTTGAACAAGTAGAAATTAAAATTAAATATAAGGGATATATTGACAAAGAACTTGAAAATGTTGAAAAATTAAATAGATTAGAAAATATAAAAATTCCTTCAAATTTTGACTATTCAAAATTAAATAGTATTTCTACTGAAGCTAAACAAAAATTAATGAAATTCAAACCTGAGACTATAGGTCAAGCTAGTAGAATAAGTGGCGTATCTCCATCCGATATAAATGTTTTATTAATTTACATGGGTAGATAATATAAAGTTATAAATAAATGTTCCACGTGGAACATTTATTTATAATCCTAAATATTTTACTATATGATATTATATATATACAAAATTGAAAATGAAAATTAAAGATCACTTCTTATCTAATGAAATTTTTGAAATTCAAAAATCTGAATATACCGGTATTTTAAAAACTACCCAAATACCTGAAGATCTTTCAAAATATTATGAAAGTGAAAAATATTTATCCCATTCGAAAGATCAGTCTTTAAAATCAAAAATATATTTATTAATTCAAAAATTGAATGAAAAATATAAATTAAAGATTATTAATAAATACAAAACGTCCGGAACATTATTAGACTATGGTTGTGGAGATGGAACGTTCTTAAAATTCATAAAAGATAAAAATTTTTCAATACTTGGTTTTGAACCAAATATAAAAGCAGCAGAAACTGCTAAATCTAAAATTGGTAAAAATCATATAACTACTTCTTTAGATTCTGTTGAAAATAATTCTTTAGATGTCATTACACTTTGGCATGTATTAGAACACATCTCTAATCCGGAAGAAATCCTATCAAAATTAAGATTAAAATTAAAAAATGATGGATATATAGTAATAGCAGTTCCAAATTACAAATCTTTTGATGCCAAATTTTATAGAGAATTTTGGGCTGCCTGGGATGTACCTCGGCATATATTTCATTATTCTAAAAAAGGTGCCATCAATTTTTTTAATAATCATAAGTTTGAAGTAATTCATACCTATACCCTACCCTTTGATAGTTTCTATATTTCTTTAATCAGTGAAAATTATATGAATAATCCTTTTGGAATTTTTAGATTTCCATTCATTGCTGCCTTATCAAACTTAAAAGGAATGAATGACGGTAATTATTCATCTGTTATTTATATTTTGAAAAAATAAAATTTTCACAAAATTCTTATTATTAAATTAACAAGTATGCTAAGTTTAAAGGAAAATAATTTTTAATAATAGATATTTAAAAGTTTAAATATTAATTAAATAAATCTATAAAATAGTATTTTAGATATAAATAACTATATATTCTATTTTATATTATTAAAAATATAAACTTATTTATACATAAAAATATGTTTTTTTTTAAGATTTTATGTACTAAAATTTTATTAGATCTCTAATAAAATTAAAGTTACTTTGAATAGTTACTAACATATAAAAAAAGAAGCTTGAAATATCAAGCTTCTTAATATGTATTGTATATTGTGCTAGATTTTAATACTAATCGTTTAAAATAGCTGCTACTCCGGGTAATTCTCTACCTTCTAATGATTCAAGCATTGCTCCTCCCCCGGTAGAAACGTAACTAACTTTGTCAGTATAATTATTTTGTTTAACAAATGCTACACTGTCACCTCCTCCAACTAAAGAGAAAGCTCCATTCTTAGTGGCTTCACCAATAGCATCTCCAATAGCTTTGGTACCAACGGCAAAATTTGGCATTTCAAATACTCCTAAAGGTCCGTTCCATAATATGGTTTTTGAAGCTAAAATAACATCAGAAAATGTTTTAATAGTTTTAGGTCCAACATCCAAACCTTCCCATCCGTCAGGAATATCATTAGTATCAACTACTTTTCTATTTGCATCATTTGAAAAGTCATCACCTATAACAGAATCTTCCGGAAGATATACTTTTACACCTTTTTCTTTAGCTTTTTTAAGTATATCAAGCGCCAATTCTTGTTTATCATCTTCACAGATAGAGTTTCCAATCTTACCTCCTTGAGCTTTAATAAAAGTATAGGTCATTCCTCCTCCGATTATTAAGTTATCAACCACCGGAAGGATGTTTTCTATAATAGTAATTTTAGAAGAAACTTTAGAACCTCCTAATATAGCTGTTACAGGTTTTTCGCCTGTTTTAAGGACTTTTTGAATAGCATCAAGCTCTTTGGCCATCAAAAGACCAAAACATTTGTTAGAAGGGAAGAATTTAGCAATAATAGCAGTAGATGCATGAGCACGATGTGCAGTTCCGAATGCATCGTTTACATAAATATCACCTAACTTGGCTAATTCTTTAGCAAATCCTTCATCTCCTTTCTCCTCTTCATTGTGAAAACGTAAATTTTCTAACAATAAAACTTCACCGGGTTTTAAATCTGCTGCAGCTTTTTCGGCTTTAGGCCCTACACATTCATCAACGAACTTAACAGGAACACCTAAAACTTTTGATACCTCATCAACAATATGTTTTAAAGAATATTTATCTGTAACCTGACCTTTAGGTCTGCCTAAATGCGTCATTAATATTACAGAACCTCCATCTTTCAATATTTTATCTATAGTTGGCTTAGCAGAAACAATTCTTGTATTATCAGTAACCTTAAGATTTTCATCTTGAGGAACATTAAAATCAACTCTAATTAATGCTTTTTTTCCGTTGAAATTGAAATCATTAACTGTTTTCATAATTTTTACTTATTTTTCTTACAAATATACCTTCATAAAAACGAAAAGAGAAATTTTGAAACCTGAATTTTTTCCACAATTAATCATTATTTATATATCTTTTTTTAATTAATTAAATAAAATTTAAAGTAATAGTAATAATAGACCTGTTAATATGTTAATAACTTTGAAATAGTGAGTTATTAATATTTCTAAATATGATATTAACAAAATTTATTGAAAATAAATAAGTATAAATCAATAAACTAAATCACTTATCAACAATTTTTAGAAGTTATTAATAAAGTGACTGTTTAAAAAGTAACTGTTATTAAACTTATCAAAAGGAAGGTAAAATTCATTTTTAAAAAGTTTTATAAATATTTGCAAAAATCTTAAATCTTTATAAATGGAAATTGTAACTCTTGAAGCAAAATTTTTTGTTTAAAAATGTTAACAATAATTTATTTAAATTGTTAATATTGTTTTAACTTATTGAAAATTTATGAGTTAATAAAAATAATTTTTAATAATAATTATATAATTTTATTGATTTACAGTCAATTATATAATTGAAGGAATTTTTGAAATAAATTAAGTTATTAACATATTTATTAATTAATTCATAATTAATTACTTATATATGTATTATTTTGTAAAATATTGATAGTTAATATATTATATTAGGTTAAAATTTATAAGTATAGTTTAGAAGTTTAAAACATTTCTGTAGTTAAAAAATTATATTTTAAAATTATAAATTATAAACAGCTCTAACATTAATTATATTTATTTATTTAAATAAAATCAAATTAATAATGTAAAAATTTATTTTTACATTATTAATGCTTAGTTTTACATACAACCAATAAGCATTTTATGATAATATGATATAACTATTCTAATTTTAATTTATGGTATTTTCAATTTATGAACAGTTATCTATTGGGATAATTATTATAAAAGAAAACATAGAAAAAGCCTTTAAATAAGCTTGTAGACAGGCTCAATATTAGTAAAGGATGGAAGAATGTGAAATAATCCTAGTATAGAAATAAAAAAAGGTAAATAATAGCTATTTACCTTTTTAAAATAGTAGATTAAATTTTTATAAAAAGTTCAACATTAGTAAGGTGTTGAAAATCTAAGTATAGAGTACTTTAATAAAAGCAATTAGTAATCTTGTTTCAATTGAATAGTTATAAACTTGTTAACAATTGTTTATTTTTCTTCCTTTTGGTTTTTTTTGTCCATAGAATCTAACTCCTCTAACACCGGATTAATAGTACTATCCGGAATATCACTTATTCTAATATACATCAATCCGTCAATGGCATCATTAAACTTAGGATCGACGTTAAAAGCAATAACACGGGCGTTTTGTTTTAAATATTTTTTGATCAATACGGGAAGTCTTAAATCGGGCTCAAGTTCATCTATTAACTTGTCAAATTTATTAAGATCATTATCCGCAGCATCAAAGAATAAATCTTTTTCATTAGATTTCAGATGAACTTTAAATTCATTTTTTGAATGTACATATTGAGCAACATAAGAATCAAAATAATGAGAACGCATAAATTCAACCATTATCGATTTTGAAAAGTTGGAAAATTGATTGCTTATACTTACACCTCCCACCAGGTATTTATAATGTGGATTTCTTAAGCAAACATGTACAATCCCTCTCCATAAAAGTAATAAGGGCATAGGTTTTTTTTGATATTCACTGGAAATAAACGCCCTACCCATCTCAATGATTTTTTTAAAGAAAGGATGTACTTCCGAATCATATTCGAAAAGAGAAGCAGTATAAAAACCTTTTATTCCGTATTTTTCATAAATCTCTTTTCCCATTCCCATTCGATAAGCACCCGCGATAAGTTTATTTTCTTTATCCCATAAAAATAAGTGATGATAAATTTGATCGAATTCATCCAGATCAAAAGGTTCATTGGTTCCCTCTCCCACTTCGCGAAAACAAATTTCTCTTAAACGGCCAATTTCACGTAAGATATTAGGTATTTTTTCAGGTTTAGCTAAATAGACTTCATATTGAGAATTGGAAAATAGTTCACAATCAATTTCTTTTAAAAGCTCAACTTCTTTTAAGATTAATTCATGAGGTGTCTCTTTAATAATAGGCTTAACTTCATTGGAATTAGCAGACTTAGTCATTGCTGATACTGAAAGAAACTTTATATTTTTAAATGGATTCTTAACGGTAGTATAGAATGATTTAAGCATATATACCTTATTCCTTAAAAAATTACCGTAAGACTTGATATCTGTATATTCATCTTGCTGTTTAACTGAAATAGGTTTACCGATTCGTATTTTAATAGGCGCTTTTCTTTTTCTAACCAATTCTCTAGGCAGCATCGCAGTCTGTAAATCCGGATGAATATTATACATTTTATAAAACAACTTACTGTTTCTCGCATGAAAATATACAGGAATTACGGGTACTTTAGCTTTTTTCAAAAGTTTTAAGGCACTTTCTACCCATTCTCTGTCTTGATATTCTTTGGTATCCGGGTAATAATGAGAAACTTCACCGGCCGGGAAAATGATAACACAATGATTATCTTTCAAGATACGCAAGGTTTCAATAAAACCTTTTTTACTGTCAAAAGTATCTTTTCTGGTTTCAAAAGGATTAACAGGAATAATAACTTTTTTTAAAGGTTCAATTTTTTGCAATAAAAAATTAGTCATTATTTTAAAATCCGGACGAATTTCTGAAACAATTTTCATTAAAATTATGCCATCTAATCCTCCTAGAGGGTGATTGGAAACGATTATAAAAGGTCCTTTTTCAGGAATTCTTTTTAAATCTTCCTCATGAATTTCGTAGTTAATTTTTAAATGTTTTAAAACTGCAGTAAGAAATTCATTGGTAGGTAAATCTTTATTTTCAGTACAGAATTTATTTATATGACCAAGTTTTGAAACATTCATAAGGGTCCATGCTATACCCTTTCCAATAAAACCAAATTTCTTTAGGTTTAAAGTATTTTGTATATCCTCTAAGGTGACTAAACTCATATTGTTATTCTTTTACAATTGCTTGGTAAGTTTGTTTTACCAATTGTTCTAATAAAACTGTTTTTCCTTTTTTAAAATTATTTCGTATTTTTTGTGAACTATTCGTTATCGTAAATAGACGCACATTTTCTTCTAATGTTACATTAAAAGAATTTGCGAGTATATTCAGTAAAATGTTAATTGAATTAAATTTGTCTTCAATAACCAGTGAAACTGAACAAGCAGAAACCTTGATCATGTTAGTTTTAATATTCAGTTCAGTAAGTTGTTTGAAGAGTATACAAAGAGTATCTTCCAGATTATAAGTAAAATAAATGGAAGAAATAGTAAGCAAATGTACATTTAATTTTCGTATGAAACAAGAGACGCTGGGATCTCCCTTAACTCCTTTCGTAATATAAGTTCCATGATTTTCAAGTTCTAAAAAAGAACGAATGTTCAGTGGAATCTCACCTTTATACAAAGGAAAAATGGTTTTCGGATGAAGGATGGATGCTCCAAAAAATGACATATCCATAGCCTCTTCATAGGAAAGAGATTTTAATAATTGAGCGTTTTCATAGTAGTCAGGATCTCCGGTCATAATTCCCGGAACATCTTTCCAAATGGTAACACCTTCAGCATGTAAACAATAGGCAATTATGGCAGCAGAATAATCTGAACCTTCCCTTCCCAGAGTTACAGTAAAATTGCCGGAATTCGAAGCTAAAAAACCTTGAGTAACATATGTTTGAGAAGTATCAAAATTTTCAAATTGTTTTTGCGTACGTTCCCAATCTATAGTCCCTTCTCTATAATTATCATCAGTTTTTAAATAATTTCTACTATCAATCCAAGTATTGGTAATTCCTGAATAATTTAAAAAAGAGCTTAAAATTCTAGATGAAATAATTTCACCAAAACTTACCGTTTGATCGTATAAGAAATTAAAATTATCGGATGTATTGTTAGTTAGTAAAGATCGCAAATTTTTAAAAATATTCTTAATATCGTTATAAACTTCCGTATAATTAGAAAATAATTTTTTAACTATTTCTAAATGCTCCTCCTCTATTCTGTCTATTAATAGTTTATAAGTATCATTATTATGAAAGTATGCTTGAATAACATCTTCTAATGCGTTAGTCGTTTTACCCATGGCCGAGACAACAATAATGGTTGATTTGTATCCGGTTTGGTTTAAAACTTTTAAAATAGCACGTACATTTTTTTCATTTTGTACTGAAACACCTCCAAATTTATAAACTTTCATAAATGATAGTTATATATTTTCAATATATAAAAAACACATTTTCCCGTAAATAAATCTTGTGAAAAAAGAATTTTTACACATCGGGAATTCACGTATTAATAGACTTAAAATTTATATTATAATGATAAACAGTACAATAAGTATTTTAAATATTAAAAGACCTTCAGCAAATATATGACAAATCTGCATATTACTTATAAAGTACAACCAAAAATCAATATATTTGGAACATTCAAAAAACTAAATATATAAAATATGAAATCGAAGAGCTCACAGACTTTAGGCGAATTTATAATTGATAAACAGGCAGATTTTAAATATTCTTCAGGAGAGTTGTCACGCCTTTTAGGAGCAATAAGATTAGCCAGTAAAGTTGTTAATCAGCAAGTTAATAAAGCTGGGCTCGTTGATATTATTGGAGCAATTGGAAATCAGAATATACAAGGTGAAGAGCAACAAAAATTAGATGTGTTTGCCAATGATGTATTTATTGGAGCCTTAAAAAATAGAGAGGTAGTTTGTGGAATTGCTTCCGAAGAAAATGAAGACTTCATCAGTATAAATTCTAAAGATAATTCACATAATAGTAAATATGTGGTATTAATTGATCCATTAGACGGATCTTCCAATATCGATGTAAATGTTAATGTAGGAACTATTTTTTCTATTTATAGAAGAATATCGGAAGATGGACCGGTAACATTGGAAGATTTTTTACAACCGGGAAATAAACAGGTAGCAGCCGGATATATAGTGTACGGTTCATCAACAATGTTAGTATATACAACAGGTAACGGTGTAAATGGTTTTACTTTAGATCCGGCTTTGGGAGTGTTTTATCTTTCACATCCTAATATTAAAATACCTGAAGATGGAAAAATATATTCCGTAAATGAAGGAAATTATCTTAAATTTCCTCAAGGAATTAAGAATTATATAAAATATTGTCAAGAAGAAAAAGAAAATAGACCGTATACTTCCCGTTATATCGGATCTTTAGTTTCCGATTTTCATAGAAATATGTTGAAAGGAGGCATTTACCTATATCCTTCCTATTCACAAGCCCCTAAAGGCAAATTACGATTGTTATATGAATGTAATCCTATGGCATTCCTTGCGGAACAAGCAGGAGGAAGTGCCAGTGATGGTTTTACACGAATATTAGATTTAAATCCTGTTGAATTGCATGAAAGAACACCATTTGTTTGTGGATCAAAAAAAATGGTTGAAAAAGTAGAAAAATTTATGAAAGATGCCCAAGAGTAGCACTCATCCCTATGATTATGTTTTAAAAAAATTTGATCAACTTACTTTAGACGAATTGTATAACTTATTACGATTAAGAAATGAAGTATTTATAGTCGAGCAAAAATGTTCATACCAGGATTTGGACTATAAAGATTATAAAGCGCATCATTTATTAGTGTATAAAGGGGAACAATTAGTTGCTTATTCCAGGATTTTTCCTGAAAAAGTTTCCTTTAATGAAGCTTCCATTGGAAGAATTATAGTTTGTAAGGAATATCGTTCTACCGGTTTAGGAAAAATTTTAATGGAAAAATCCATAGAGTCATTATTTACACTTCATGGTAAACAACCGATAAGAATCGGTGCTCAATATTATGCAGTTCCATTTTATAAAAAATTTGGATTTGAAACTGAAGGAGAGATTTATTTTGAAGATCATATTGAGCATATTGAGATGGTAAAGAAAGAAGACTAATATTCATATAAAAAAAGTAAAAATTAAAGGCTGATAATATTTAAATTATCAGCCTTTATTGATTTATATAAAATTGAGTATTTATTTTAACGGACCGGAAGGTAACAATTTGTTAGAATTTGAATTAGTATCTTCTTCAATAATTGTATTTTCCTTTTTAATATTACGGTTTTTATCAAAACTGTAAGATAGTTTAATATAGAACAATTGATCGCTGTCTCTACTGTAATAATTGGTTCTTAAATTAAAGTTATTAATATCAGAATTAAACTTAGTAGGACCCAATATATTTTGAATACCTAAAGAAGCCTTAATAGTTTTGTTACTAAAGGATCTTGAAAGTTCTATATTAGAATAACGGAAAGGTTTATAGGATTTGTAAATTTCAAAATATCCCTTATCTGTACTAGATAAAAAGAAAGTGGTTAATTTAAAATCTTTTGGAAGGATTAATTGAGCATATATTACATAAAACCACATAGGTTTTACTTTATCTAAATATGGATAATCGTTTACTTTGTAGTAATTATACATCCCGTAAAGGTAAATGAAATTCATTTTATCCATATTCATAGGCTCGTCAAAGAATTTTTTACCCATGGTAACCAATTTAAATGGAATAGGAATACCAACCCATACGTTATAGTTTTTCATGCCGTGAAATGTACGAGTAGTTTGATTTACGGTTAATGAATTGTCTTCAGTCTCGTAATACAGCATATTTATATTTTTAGAATACGTATAGTTGAAAGAGATTTTCAAATATCTCCATGCACTTAAAGAAACTTCATAGTTATCGTAATAATCCGGTTTAAGATGTAAGTTTCCTTCCGAAGTATTGAATTCGTCAAAATAGTTGGTTAAATTCGGATCCATATTAGAATAGGAAGGAGGCATCATACTCTTTCTGTAGGTAGCATTAAAATCCAGCGTAGGATTAAATTTATATAGTAAACTAAAAGATGGGAAAAACTTTTCAAACGTATATTTAATACTTTGATCAGTAGTTTTTACTTTATTTTTAAATTCTAAATTTTCATAACGAACCCCTGCAGTCAAATCCAACTTTTCAAATTTTTTGCTTAGCTCTCCATATAAAGCATATTGATTTTCATCGTATATAAAATCCCTGAATGAATTATAATCCGGATTTTCCAGTATAGAAGAAGAAGTATTTAAAAGATTATATTTTCCGTTACTGGTATATTTAGTATGAGAATACTTTCCACCGGTATTCATTTTTATTCCTACCTTATTAAAAGAAAATTCAAAATTAGGATTCACTTGAAAATAATCGGATTTATAATCAATATCATTTACAGAATATTTATAAACACCCTCATTATTTTGAATACTGTTATTTGTTGAATTTTTGTTAAAGTGTTTATAAGATGCCGTTATATCAAACAAGTTTCCTAACGTATCTAATTTAACCTTATATTTTGTGGTTAATTCATGATTGGTGTTATCTTCCGAATATTTTGAATTATTTAAAAGATTAATTGGTTCAATATCGTTAGAGCTCAAAGATTCACCTGTATAATGATTACTGTTATCAGTATAACTTAAGTTATAATTGATCAATAAATTACTGTTTTTGTTAAGGCGAATATTTGAAGAAGGT
The DNA here is from genome assembly GCF_011082725.1 of Apibacter sp. B3706. NCBI lineage: Bacteria > Pseudomonadati > Bacteroidota > Flavobacteriia > Flavobacteriales > Weeksellaceae > Apibacter > Apibacter sp. B3706. The sequence continues at coordinate 2,099,103 of NZ_CP049715.1, forward strand.
CTGAAATAATAAAAACGATTATATTTATTTTCAATATTCTTTTGATCAAAAATAATGGAAGGAGTGAAAGAAGTAAATTCCCTTTTATAATAGGTAGTTTTATCGTTTTCCCTATAATTATAACCACTATTTAATTGTAAGGATACACTTTTTAAACGACTATTTAAACTAATGGAAGGAGATACGCGGTTGTTCTTGTTAAATTGGTAATTTAAAGAAGCAGATCCGTTTATTCCTCGCAATGCCCGACCATTCGTAATAATATTTATAATACCACCCCCTGTTTTAGCATCGTAAGAAGCTCCCGGGTTAGATATAATTTCAATTTTTTCAATAGCATTTGATGGTAAACTTTGTAATAAATTTTCTAAGTCTCCACCCGATAGACCTGTCGGGATATCATCAATATAAATAGTCATGGACTTACCATTTACGGTAAGATTTCCACCATATCCCTTGATTACCCCCGGAAGTTTTGTTAAAGTTTCTTGTGCACTTCCGCCGGAAAGTAAATCATTATCCTTTATCGTATAAGTTGTCTTGTTAGCTTCTAATTTAATAAATTTCTTACGTGCCCCGGTCACTGTTACTCCCTCAATTTCTTTTTCAGCAGATTGGGAAGGTTTCTGAATTTCTTCACTAATTTCGGGATACGTACGTGTTAGATAAACCTCACCTAAATATAGGGTATCTTTACTTTGTTTGGTAATAGTGAAATCAAGATATTGTGATTCATATTCAGGTACTGAAATATAAATTCGAAAATTACCAGAAATTTTAGTTATTGCATAACTATTAAAACACTTTGTAGAAACTAAACTTTTTAGGTCTTTATAACCGGAACTATTTTCATATTGGAATGTAAAGTTTTTCTTTACGTTAACATCAACACAGGAAT